>JAEOSA010000110.1 GCA_016840595.1 Candidatus Hermodarchaeota archaeon
CGACTGCGGGCGGCATTTGAATAATTTTTAAGGATTTCTATTCGTGGCACAACTGAGGATCACAATGGGTGTCAAACTCGGTCAACTTGTTGAAGGCGAAATACATGACCTAGAATCGTTGAGCAGGCAACGAGTGGTTATTGACGGGAGTTACGTTATCGTTGCAGCTTTGAAGAAGATACGACCCAATGGGCGAGCATTTGTCAACCGTTGGGGAGAACCTCTGGCGCCCATTCATGGCATTTTCTATAAGACGCTTCGTTTCCTCGAAGTGGGTATTCGCCCGATGTTTGTGTTCGAAGGGATTCCACCTTCAGAGAAGCGACCATTTAACAATCGTACGAAACTGCACGTTCAACGGCTGTGGAAGGCTTATGAAGATGCTAAAGAGGCTGGAGATGAGGATACGGTTCGAAATCTCTTTCAGAGTAGGTCGTTGATTTTTCGAAAAGCGAATGTGGATGCTATTGAGTTACTCAAGGCGATGGGTGTTCCAGCAATTCTTGCCCCAAGTGAGGGAGAAGCACAAGGAGCAGCGCTTGTAAGATCAAACCTGGCAGATGCCCTCTTTACTCCGGATTATGATGCGCTTCTCTTCGGATGTCACACGATATTCCGGCGGGTTGATTTCGCGAAAAAACAAGTGGAAATCGTTTCATTAGAAGCGGTATTGGACTCGCTTGAACTGACACTGCGCCAGCTTATCGATTTAGCCATTCTAATTGGGACAGATTTCAATCAGGGCGTTCCCCATATAGGACCCAAACGTGGTCTTACACTTATCCGAAAATATACCTGTATTGAGGACATTCCACAAATCACCCCACCAGCACACCTTCACCAAATTCGCCAACTGTTTCAAATGCCAACAGTCACTCACTTTGAACCTAGCGCGCTTCCACCCAATGTTGAGATGGTGCAACAACTCCTTATACAAAAAGGATTCAGTCACCGACGTGCATATCGGGCCCGAAACCGTCTTTTAACCGCTTATCGAACTCACCGGACATTTCAACAATCACTTGTATTCCAAGGAGGTTAATTCTCATAATTCACCTCAGGCTAGAAATTTCATTAAAGAGTTTGTTTTTCTGAAAAAACTATCAAATCATCACCAAAGGTGGAAGATCTGTGTAAAAGGTTCTGAACCATTTGGGTTAGTACGAAAACTGTGTTGAGCGGGTTTCGACAGAAATCTTTCCGAGAATGTTACTGTACGAATTTCAAAAACTAGTGAGAAAGGCTGAAACTCCGAGTTTGATTACAAATTATGAAGTATAAGAAAAGAAATCTTGTGTAGTTTAAGTAGAGATTTTTCTAATGACAAGTAGGAGTGGTCTTGGATTGAGCGAACCACATTGGTTAATCAGATCAACTATGAGAGAGGTGGCAATGCATGCTAGGGGCCCGGCGGTAGCAATTGCTAAGGGGATGCTTGAGCAAATCCCTCAGTTCCTTTCCGTGGGGATGCCGGTTGAAATGGCGCTCCGAGAATCTTTGTTAATAGCGATTCATTCGGCTCAACTTAGAGCACGCCATTGTGTTGGTAGTGAACGACACGCCCTTGATGATTTCATTAGAACCTGTATAAAGATGGAATCAAAAACAGGACATCTTGCCAAAGTCTAGCACGTAACTAGAACCCTTGCTCAGAGAATGCTTTATGTCAGAAGAGAGAAGTCTTTTGATGAAAAAACCTTTAATTGCTGAGTGAAAGGTGAAGGCAAGATTTCCTTCACAAGGGCTGTTTGCAATGGCAGTATCTGCGTATTTCATGTGTAAAGTATTCATGGGTTATATCCAAGATGTCGTGGATGCGCTTCGTGGACTCGAAACCGCAACGAGTATCACGGTGACAACGGGAGAGTTTGATATCATAGTGCGATTCGATTTACCAGATCTTGAAGCGCTTTACGACCTAACGGTAAATCATATTGGAAAAATCAAAGGGATGGAAAGCGTTACAACTGCGGTTGTGGAAAAGGAATTCTAAATAGGATAGCATGTGCTGAGACGGAGGAGGCATCGTTGCGAGCAGCCATGGAACGGCGAATGGGATCTCAACGCGCAAAAACCGTGTTTTACTTTCTTGCGTTAATCTCTGGTGTATTGTACGCTTTTGCCGTTTTTTCTGATATCTTCATTTATCAGATTTTCCTCCCTAATCCAATCGCCTTTGCTCTAGCTGAACAATGGTTAGCACTGCTGTTTACTGTAATTTTGCTACTTGTTCTGAGTATACCGACCAATCGGTTAAGGAGGAGAAGCCTAGGAACCCGGCTTGACCGATCATTTTCCCACATCACACTGCCATCAAAGAAAATCCTCTTAGACATCGTCCTTGCAGCAGTATTTTCTGGAGTTGCTACTTTTGCATACTATTACGTAGCGGGGATTAGTGGTGATGTCTCAGCAGTCATTCCTTTTTCTCGTTTTTCACTAATTTATCTCATGATTGGAGATCTGATTCTTATCCGCGACTGGCCTAGCCCCATTGAGGCACTTTCCATACTCGCAATTACCTTTGGAGTAATTCTCGTCGGGATTACACCTGGCATTTTCGATCCATATCTGCTACTCTTTGTAATTATCATCTGGGCGGGTACAATTGCTGTGAGCGTCTTTTTTCAAAGTCGAGCTAAACGCACAGAAATCAGGCTTGGGGCAACCGTTGACTCGCTTAATCTTCGTTTGTGGTTACTCCTCTTTCTGAACTTGTTCATGACTTTGCTGATGTTGCCGTTCATTACTCCCGATGTTGTAGTCCTTCTCATAGTCCAATTGCCAATTGTTATCCCCTGGTTATTGTTTCCAATTGGATTGACGTTTTTATCTTTGATAGCATATCTTCAGGCCTTGGGTCGCGGAAAGATGTCCGTTGTCCAAAGCGTTGGTTCCATTGCAATCGTTCTGGGAATCCCCTTAACCCTTATGGGAGCATTCCTGTTTCCGGGTGTGTTCAATCCACCTGCAAGCGACTTCTTGTCCTGGCTTCTCAAATTAACAGGTACGATTTTCGTCATAGCGGGTATTGTCGCCCTTTCCATGAGTGAAATACCCGGATATGTCCTTGTCAAGCTTCGATATGGAACGGGTGATATCATGGCGGAGTTGCGACGAATACATGGTGTACGCCGAATCTCAGCAATTTCAGGAAAGTGGGATTATCTAATCCGAATTGATATTCGAAGTCTTAGTAGTGCCAGAGTCAAAACTCTCAAACTCATCGAAGAGACTCCGGGTGTAGTTGATATGGAAACCCTCCTCATTTTTCGAGAATGGACTTGAGATGGATTCATTCAAGGATTCACTTTTCGACCTGCCTCCATAAACTATATAAAAAAATCAAAATCGGCACGTCATTGATTCACCATGGAACCGTCTACACTTCTTCCACTAGATGGACTCAGCGAGGGCTATGGTCTTCGCGATGACGCCTTAAATCAACTTTTGATGACAACAGGTTATCGGGAAGTAACCCTGCAATACCGCCCTGCAATTAAGAACATCCAAAAAGCTTTCAGCAGTGATACTCGGCTTCGGATTATCGCTCTTCCACTCGATGAGGATCAAGATCCCCTCTGGCCCCATATGGCATGGATGCCGCTCTGGTCCAACCGTGACACCTGCGTGCTTGTCGCTGATCCTTTGGAGCCGCCCTGTCGTCATGATACAGAATATTCTATTCCCTTAGGCTTTGCCCAACACTATTCGCATACTGTTGAAGACTACCCCTACTATCTTCCGGGAACAACCCCCGAAATGTTATGGCCTAAATATTTAGAGAATCGACCGATCCAATTGTCATCAGCATATATCTTGAATCCCAACGTTCCCCACCAAGTCGATGATAGTAATCCAACTATTTATTCAATCACGCTAGAGGCAATCCTTCGGTTACGTGCGTACATTGCTGATCACTTGTTAATGAAGCAAGGATTTGCGTCAGGCGTCACCTACCAGCACACGACTATGCTGTATGAACTTCCTCTTCCAGCGTATCCAGATGCGGCTCATTCACCTTGGCTCCTCTCTTTCCTACTAATTGATGCAGCACGAGCCGTAATGACATTGGACAAGTCAAATTATCTCACATTCGCAGGTCTACGTACTCTAGCTGACCAAGCACGCACACGATTACAGGATCTTGACCATCGTGTTGGGAATAACAATTCCCAGTCAACCTTAGTATCTAAGTTTGATCTTGCTCACAAGTGTTTTACTTCCCTGCAACCAGCCCAGTTGCGAGACCCCTCAGATACGAATCAATTTGTCTGTAAGTTGTTGGAAAACGTAGGACTCTTCCTGACTGACACTTAAGCCAAAAGCGTTCGGTTCGAAATGTATAAAAACGAACAAAAATCGGCACCAACCTTTGGTTAGAGTGAATGCAGATTATTTTGACCTACCGTTGATACGTCCACAAAGTGTACAGCGTCGCCTCTATCAGGAAGTGATTTTTGCCTCAGCTATCAACCAAAATACGCTAGTGGTCTTGCCTACCGGCCTTGGAAAAACAGTAATTGCTGTCGTCCTCAGCGCATATCGCTTGGAGAAAGAACCTCAGAGCAAAGTCGTGATGCTTGCTCCAACTCGACCGCTAGTGGGTCAACATCATCAACGCTTTTCAGAGATGCTTCTTATTGTCCCTGAAAAACTACAGATTATTACTGGTGAAACCCCGGTTCTAAAAAGATCCAAGATATGGAAGTCAAGCTCCGTCGTGTTTATGACACCACAAACCCTCCGCAATGATATAGATCAGAGGAGGTATTCCCTCGAGGATGTTACATTACTGATATTTGATGAAGCACATCGAGCTTCAGGTCGTTATGAGTATGTCGGGCTCGCCGACTATTATGTTCGCCAACGGACTAATCATCGAATTCTAGCTCTCACAGCTTCCCCAGGCAATATAAGAGAGCTATGTGATGCTCTTTATATCGAGAACATTGAGGCTCGAACCGCGCAGAGCCCTGATTTGATTCCATATATCCAAGAGGTTGACACCCGTTACGTCATCGTGGATTTACCCCCGGAATATTTACGAATTGAAGCATTACTCAAGCAAGGTATTCATTCAGCAGCGATACCACTAATTGAATTAGGACTCGTCAAACCTAGCGAACTCAAATTTGTTAGTCGACGAGATCTCCTCAAGTTCCAAGCCCACCTCAGCTCACGAATCAAAGCCAGAGAAGGAACAGCTGAGCCACGCCTTTTTGATGCAATGCTTGGGATTGCCCTGGTTTTACGACTATCACATGCCAGAGAAGTACTTGAAACACAAGGCACCCCCCAACTTCTTGCGTATTTCCAGAGAATCGAACAGAAAGCCCGAGAAGGAAAGGCTCCTAAAAACATTCACGTACTTCTTTCTAGCTTGTGGTATCAAGAAGCCCGAAACCTTCTTGAGTCTTTAACGATTCGCGGTGAAAGCCACCCCAAACATCATATTCTACTCCAAATTCTCCAAGACCAAGTTGAAAAACATACAAATAGTCGCATTCTGGTTTTCACCCGGTTTCGAATATCCGCCAAGATTCTCACAGACTATTTGGATAAACACGAAAAAATCCGTGCGAAGCGATTTGTGGGTCAATCAAACAACCCAGGGGATAGAGGTCTTAGCCAAAGAGCACAATTGCAATTGTTAGAGGCGTTTCGATCAAATACCTACAATGTGTTAGTAGCCACAAATGTTGGTGAGGAAGGTTTGGATATCAGTGAATGTAATCTTGTCGTGTTTTATGATAGTGTTCCGAGTGCAGTACGACGAATTCAACGAAGAGGTCGAACCGGTCGACAGAAACCAGGGAGACTCATTGTGCTCATTACTAGGGACACCCGTGATGAACATTATCACTACAGGAGCCTTCACAAACAACGTTCCATGCAGACAAAACTTCTTCAACATTCTCGCTATTTGCGAAAAATACGCAAATAGTAGTTTAAAAGCTTAAAAACCAAAACGATTGACAGGTACCCTCACGTCCCCAAGGTGAACAGAGGCATGCAATTTCCTTCCTCAGATCCAACATGGATAGTAGAATTGATCAAATTCTTTGTTTTGATTAGCATAGGGAGTATTCTATTTTCCCGATGGTTCCGATCAACACGACGATTCTACACGGACTTTCCTTTCCTCATGTCGATATCCGTCATTATCATCGCCATTGGTGAACTGACGGACGTGTTTGTCAATTCGGGACTAGGTGTCTACACACTCGAGTTGTATAAGATTCGGGTGGGCCTAGTAATCACCGCCATGTTGCCTATGCTGTACATGACAGTTCTAATCTGGTTATCCGAACACATGCGAGCTGGGAAAATATTCATGACAATTTTTGCAATCTTTAGTCTCTCAGTCCTAGCTTGCCTACCCACTATCGACCTCACGCGTCTTGTGGGCGTTTTATTTCTCCTCGTCGTGATTATTCCGTTCATCATCACATTTTCCTGGGCATGGTTCCTCAAACGACTCCCCGACATTCATAGTGGCTTGGTCGTTTTAGGTATCATCTTCCTTTTGAGTGGTCAACTGTTCAAAGC
>JAEOSA010000111.1 GCA_016840595.1 Candidatus Hermodarchaeota archaeon
TTAGTTGAAGAAGACTGGATTAATGCTGTATCAGACAACTGTGTCTTCTTGGTGAATGACCTGTTGGGCGCGCGGTTTCCACCAGAGCAAGTACTCAAACTGGCCAAGGGTGGAGGATTGAACAAGGAACAGTTCCGCGAGCTCGAAACCCGAGTGAAGAGCTTCTTTGAAGGGTATCAGTGGACAGAAGAAGACACCATCATGATGGGACAGCTGCTTCTTGACCCAGACATTTATGATGTGACAAAGACGCTGCGTCGGAAAATTACGCATAAATCCGAGTTAACTGGTGTCGTCGAAAAAGAAGCCTCCCTTGATAACGTGCTTCGGCGATTAGAACAGGCACAAGTGATTACCAAATTTGGAGAGAATGCCATCGAGGTAGCAGCCAAAGATGATCCGCTGATTGTATTAATAGCGGATGTACACTTCGAATCTTTCTTCCCAGAGTTCTTGGTCTTGCGAATTCAGGAGCGACTCGAGGCAAAGGATATTCATCCGGATATCGCAAAACGGCATCTTGAGTTACTCAGTGAAATGTACATGCGTATGCGTGAGAAGATGAAGGAACGTAAGAAGCGGAAAGAGGAAGAAGAGAAAGCTGAGGAAGAACTCCCTGAAATGGAAGGGGAAATGGTTCCTCCTCCTGAACCAGCAGAAGTTGAAACTCCTGAGGTTCTCGAATCGGCGCCCGTTGACGAAGAAGAAGCCAAGCGAATTAAAAAAGAAGAAGAGAAAGCACGAAAAGAGGAAGAGAAGCGGCTCAAAGAAGAGGAAAAGCGCTTAAAGGCTGAAGAGAAACAGAAGAAGAAAGACGAAGAAAAGGCGCGTAAGGAAGAAGAGAAGCGCCTGAAAGAAGAGGAGAAGCTGAAGAAGAAGGAAGAGGAACAGAAGCGTAAGGAAGAAGAGAAGCGCCTGAAAGAAGAGGAGAAGCTGAAGAAGAAGGAAGAGGAACAGAAGCGTAAGGAAGAGGAAAAGAAACGCAAGGAAGAAGAGAAGAAAAAGAAGAAGAAAGAAAAGGAATCCTCTTAGGCCCTCAATTCACACCTCTTTAATCTTTGAATGTCTGTTGACGGTATGCAGCACTTATATCACGTGCTGTTTGCCACGTTTTTCGCACAATATCAGGAAACGTGTTATGCGTTCTAATCCAATCACGTAGGAATTTTCTTGTTTTTGGATCATTTGGATATCCACTACCAAAGTCCCCATATTTTCGATGAAGTTCGCGAATTCGCATGTCGCGACGAACTTTGGCTAAAACGGAGGCAGCAGCAACGACTGGGTAGGCAGAATCAGCTTTGTGTTCGCTCACAACTTTGTTCTTTGTTTTTAATTGTGCAGAAATTTGTCGTCCGTAACGTTCTGCATTGACATCTGAGGCATCGACATATGCAATATCCCAGTTTAGACGGTTCAGGACTTGAGCCATCCATTGGCCTTCTAAAATGTTGAGACTACGCCGTTGTTGCCGTTGGGTATCAATTTCTTTTGCACTGATTTCAAGGATTTCGACTTGACCTGCTAGTTGTTGAATTCTTTGTTCGAGGGTTTCTCGCCGTCGGGGTGTTAGTTGTTTGGAGTCTCGAACTCCCCATTCAATGAGTGCGTCTTCCTGTGAAGGTTCTATTACAATGCCTGCGATGACCAGTGGACCAATAACGGGGCCTCGACCTGCTTCATCAATCCCTGCAATTCGTTGCGTCAATCCCAACACCTGCTTGCTTGTTTCAGTTGTTCCGAAACCATTAACAGCAGTTCAGACTTATTAGTTCCTACTTAATTTGCTTGCGTGGGGCTTGCATGTCTGAATGTAAATATCCTGAAATATGGCTAAGCATCCTTGACGGGAAATTCCGTGTTTCATCACGGCTTCCTCCACCCGCCCAAGTGCCAGATGATTTCCGTTGTGTCACACCAGAGGGCGAAATTACGCCTATCTGTGTATCTCCTTTGTATCCTACAATTCACGATGCTAAGGGCCGCGCGGCAACACTCCAAGCAGACCTCCAACAACAGGGCTGCCGCGTAATCTTTTTCTTTGAACTTCGTCCGGCAGTTGTTGGCGACCCTCACCAAGATCTATAGATTCTGCATTCGATTCTTTCTTATCTTCGGTTACCGCTGTTTGTGCCTTCCTAGCACGACGGCGGATGATAATGCGGTAGAGAATAAAAACTACCAAAAAGACGATTAGAAGGACAAGGATTAGGGTTTCGAAAAGATCTATCATCTCTGCTAAATTTTGCCATCCTACCCCAATTACCCATCCTAACAGACCAAGAATCAGATATCGAGGAAGCGCGCCTAAGAATGTGAAAAGTGCAAACCGTTTTGTATCTGCTCGCAGAGCTCCATAGAGCAATGAGACAACGGAGAGCGGGATAATAGGGACTACTCGGGCAGTGAATAAGTAGATTTCATCACGGGAAGAAGCCTCCATGTTTTTGCGCATATACTCAATTTCTTCAATGGAAGTTCCGAGATATTTACCATAGCGTTCGATGATTGGATAACCACCGAAGTATGCAATTCCATAACCAAAGAATGATCCAATAGTTGCTGCAATGGCTCCAATTAACATCACACTAAATATTATTACTAAAATGGCTTCCAATGGAGGTAATCCAAAGGTCAAGATGAATCCCGCTGCCATCGGAACAAGTGGCGATGGAATGGGTGCAATGAATGTTTCAATCATAACACCAAAGAACACGCCAACTGGGCCCAATGCAGTGACCCATGAAATAAGAATCCAAATGATACCTTCTACCCACACGTCAAACGCATGTAACCAGGCGAAAATTACGTCAATAATCAATCTTAACTCCCCTTAGATACGAGCGTTGGGTATTGTTCGGTTTTTATTCACCAGGATGCTTACTCATTATGTCTTCCCGAGACGGAAACTCAGGATCATCGACGATGGCAATACTACCATAGCGTCCCGCGGAAAGTTCCATCTCGCCACGAAACGTTTTGATAAAACCATTTTCAACTTCGACAATTACACCTTCATCAACTTTGTCGATGTCATCATTCCACAGGGACAACTTGATTGTGCCTGTTTCATCTCCCGCTTGGGCCGTGGTGACACGTGCCTTTCCATATCGTGTTTGCACATCTCGAACAGGCTCTAATGTCAAGATACGTAAACGGATGTCGACACGACGCGATGCAGACGTTAATTCATGAACTTTCATTTTCTGAAAAACCTTCATAACAGGAATTTAACAAGGATGTACTAATGCACACTTTTAAAACTTGTAGGATAACAGGTTTTTCGTGAGACGAAGTGAATTTTGCATGTCTTCACCTACGCCGTTTAACAAACTTGCTGAAGTGTCTGAAAAAATCTTGGCGACTAGAAAACGCCTGGAAAAAATGGATGCAGCAGGCTCCTTCCTCTCAAAAGCTCATCCTGATGAGATAGAAGCCGCTTCGCTCCTTCTGATTGGTCGCCCATTTCCTCGTACTAGTCAACGGACATTAGACCTTGATTGGTCAGCGCTATACAAGATTCTTCAAGAGTTACTGCAGCCGGCTTCAGAATTAATCAGTGAGTTGTTTGCCCAATCAGGTGACATTGGTGAGGTGGTTCACCAATTGTTTCTTCGTTCAGGGAAAATTCGGCAAACAACACTGTTCACTGCTTCCTTATCCATTCAAGAGGTGTATGCCTTATTCACGGAAATCGCTGATGTTCAGGGTCCTGGGTCACGAAAACGAAAAACAGCACTTCTACGATCCCTTTTCACTCGCGCTACACCACTTGAAGCAAAGTATCTCACCAAAATTTTGATGGGCGACCAACGGATTGGTTTCAGTGAAGGGATGCTTGAAAGCACGATTGCGCGAAAGTTAGACCTCTCGCTCGATTTGGTCCGTCGGGCGAACATGCTGAGAGGCAACATTGGCGAGGTTGCACAAATTGCATTCACCGAGAGTGCTGAAGGCCTTGAAAAAGTCAAATTACGCCCCTTTACTCCGCTCCTACCAATGCTTGCTTCTCAAGCTGAAAATGTTGAGGATGCCCTTCAGACACAAGATGGAAAATCTGCGTTTGAAACGAAAATTGATGGAGCTCGAGTCCAAATTCACATGCAACGTCAAAATGACACACACCAGATACAGGTTTACAGCAAACGCCTCACTGAAGTCACACCCAGCTTCCCCGATCTCGTTGAGCTTGTTGAACGAGAAGTGAAAACACAAAGCTGCATTCTTGAAGGTGAAGTTCTTGCTATTGATGCTCAAGGACGACCTTATCCCTTTCAGCACTTAATGCGGCGATTCCGACGAGTACGTAATGTCGAAGAAATGATGGCTGAATTGCCTGTAACCCTGTTTCTCTTCGATTTATTGATGGTAGATGGTGAAGTTCTCATCGATACATCATACGCCACTCGTCGCAAAAAACTAGACAAAGTGAGGGGGACAATACCTTTAGTCGATCAATTGGTGTCCTCTAAAGTGGATGAAGTATCGGCTTTCTTTGACAAGGCGATTGAAGCTGGGCACGAGGGACTTGTAGCGAAAAGGCTCGACAGCACCTATCAGCCTGGAATCCGGGGTAAAGCTTGGCTGAAGATTAAACGGAGTATGGAAACTTTGGATTTAGTGATCATTGCTGCCGAGTGGGGAACTGGTCGCAGACATAAATGGCTCAGTGATTACCACCTAGCGGCCCAAGATCCAGAAACAGGCGAATATCGTATGTTGGGAAAAACGTTCAAAGGTCTAACTGATGCTGAATTTGAAGAGATTACTCAACGGCTTTTAGAACTAAAAATTGAACAAACGCGTGGAACCGTTAGGGTTCAACCAAGACTTGTCGTTGAAGTCGAATATGATGAGATTCAACGAAGCCCAACGTATCAATCCGGTATGGCTCTTCGGTTCGCACGAATCAAACGTCTTCGTTACGATAAAGGTCCAGAGGAAGCAGATACGATACAAAGAGTTCAAGCATTATATGATTCCCAGTTCTCTAGGAAAGCCTCATCTGATCTTGTAGGTCGAAGCTAACTTTCTCGATGATGATTTAGCTCTGTAGACGGATTTCTTGCGAAGCCGAAATCCAGCGGGGTCCAAGCGTTCGGTTGAAGAGTGAAATGTAACTAGCTTGATCACTAACCACGGCGACAATTTCACCTTGGTCCACTGCTGTTGGGGCAATGAGAACTTCTTCTCCGTCACGTGATCCACCATAGAATTTCATATCAGGGTTATCCCAGATCCGGATATTTCCTTGCTGTAGGAGTTTCTTCACACTTGTCCGGTGTTTCTCACCATCAAGAGTAGTGATAACATGAACCCGGCTTTCGGGTTTGACTTTACTTAGTTCATCAATCGGCACTTCTTCAAAGGAAGGGTACACTAATGTAACTGTCTCATTAACACGGCGAAACATTTCCAAAAGATGGTTTTGAATCCCCTCACAGGTAACAATTTGCCAGGTTCGTTCAGTCTCAGCGGGTTGAAGTGTTGACAACGTTTCCCATAAACCCGTTAGTGTTTGTTCAGTACCACTAGCCTGGTTCCGGAGACGATCAAGGATTGGTTCCGTCTTCGACGAGAAGAGTTGCAATGTATTCACAGATGTAGTTTCTGCTAATTTTGCTTTAGATGTAATTTCTTTGGCAAGAGTTTGGTATTCGGTTTTCAAAGTTTGTCGCTCTTTGCTCAATGTCCGGCTTATCCGTCTCCCCGTTTGTTGTGTCTGAGCAACCAATCCTTCTTCTGCTGTGTCTGTGATTTGTTGTACCGCCGCTAGAATATTGCTACTCCTTTGATTAATATCGGTTAATGCGGTCTCTTCAAATTGTTGCATCACTTCATTCGTATGACGAATATTATCTTGGGTCGCACGAGCCAACCGGGTCTTAATCAAATCAAGGGATTTCGCATGGCTTTGAAGGCTTTGTTCAATATCCTGACCAAATGCTGTTTTGAGTTTCTCATTGTCTTCATCGATAGCTTGACTTGTATCAGAGATAATTTTGCTGAGCTCTCTTTGAGAGCCAGAAAGTGTCGATGTGCTCAACTCAATAAGCTGATTTAAGGTTGCATTTACGCTATTGCTAAGTGTGGATAACTTCTCTCGTAGCTGGTCTGACAGAGTGTTGGTGTGGGTAGTCAAACTACTCTGTTGAGCCTGAATTATCTCCACACCTTTTGATACGGTTTGATTTTTGGTTTCTTCTAGCGCCATTTCGATCTGTTCACTTGTGTGAACAGATCCTTCCTTTCCTTCTTCAGCAATTTGTGTCAGTTGATCGATTAATTGAGTTTGAATCATATTAAGCTCTTCAACAAAGGATTGAAACACAGAGGAACTCTCTTTTCTAAGTGATGCTTGTTGGTCATCAATAGCCGTTAGCAAATTCACTTTATTCATTTCAAACAGTTTACTTGATTCTGTGTTAATCGTTTCACTAGTGCTTCCAATTGCCTCAACCAGTTTGGAAGCAACAGTTTGTAATTGTACAAGCTCCTGCTGGAGAGTAGACACATAGTCTTCAGTTTCATCCAAAAGTGCAGTAGCAAA
>JAEOSA010000010.1 GCA_016840595.1 Candidatus Hermodarchaeota archaeon
TGGATTCGGATTAGCAAGAAATCTTTCCAGAAGGGACTCAATACCTTCAAACTCATGGGTCAGGTCTATGAGCGCCTCTATAAAAGCGAACTTCCCATCATCGAAAAGATCCAGGTCACCTTCTTCACCGACCCAGATAAAATCGCGGAACACTACGATAAAGCCATCGTTCGCTATGACGAACGTGATGCACGTGCCCGTGGCCTCAAAGATGAAGAAGTTGATGTCTTCTATGGTTGCACTCTTTGCCAGAGCTTCGCACCGACCCATTGCTGCACAATCACTGCACAACGTTATGCAAATTGTGGTGCAATTAGTTGGTTTGATGGACGCGCCGCTGCACGAGTGGACCCAAAGGGACCCTTATTTGCAATTGAAAAAGGGGCACCCATTGACGAATTTAAGGGAGAATATGAAGGAGTAAATCAGGCATACAAAGAAAAAACTCTAGGCGCAGTAGCCGATGTCTGTTTGTACAGTGCATTCGAAAAACCGCACACTAGTTGTGGGTGTTTCGAAGCGATTGCCTTTGTTATCCCAGAAGTCGATGGTCTTGGACTTGTCCATCGTGACTATAAGGGAAAAGCCGTGAATGGACTTCCATTCTCCACAATGGCAGATTCCACAGCTGGGGGACGTCAAATTCCTGGTTTTCATGGCGTCTCAATTGAATATATGCGCTCTCCAAAATTCCTTCAAGTGGATGGTGGTTGGGAGCGGATTGTCTGGTTGCCCAAAGCCATAAAGGATCGGGTCTATGACTTCATGCCCGAGAATTTACGGGATATAATTCCGACCGAGAATGACGTATCAAGCGTAGAGGAATTGAAATCCTATCTTAAGGACCACAATCACCCAGTTGCTGAGCGCTGGGTGGAGACTGGTGCGGCCGCGCGATTGGAAGAGGAAGAACGCCAGGAAGAAATCATGCCTGCAGGTCAACAGACTCAGCCCTTCATGATGCCCGGCCAATTGACAACGATGGTGCCCGCAACCGCCGGTGCCCCTGGATTCCAAATCATCTTCAAGAACGCGAAAATCTATGCCGAAAAAGTGATCATCAAGCGCCTTGATGAAAAGGCCAAAAAATAGATGAGGCGATGAATGATGTCGCCTGAGAAGAAGAAAGAAAAAAGTGAACTCAAATTCTCCACCGACAACCCTGAATTGGGAATCCTTGGTCCACTGGAAGCCCTCTTTGGGAAGTTTGAAGAACTCGAACTAGTAGATATGACCATTGATGTCGACGAACTCGAAGTCACCGTACCACCGGGCGCTGGAACAGGCATGTCTAAACAAGCCCGACAATTTCTTGCCCAAAACGCTATTGCAGTACAACAATTCGCTCAGCAGATGCTCGCAGCACTAGGAATGCAGGTGCAACTCCCAACAGGTCAATCTGCAATGTCTATTCCTGCTATTCCAGTGCCTACTCGCCCAGCAGAACTGCTGAAAGCTCGTTTCAAAGCGCCACTCACTGAGTATTCGGGTCAAATTCGCGAAATCACCCTTGGTGCAACGAAAGGTAACGGAGGATCACGGAGTAAGACCATCACTGTTGGTGGACATAAGGGTCCAGCATGGAACCTTTTCCAAGCACCGCCCAAGCATCCCCCCGTAGTTGCAGCCGACGTCTTTGATATGCGCATCAAGCTTGCGAAAGCTGTGCGCATGCACTACGATGAGGTTATGGATGACCCTGCTGAGTGGGCAAGGCTAGTCATTGATAAATTTGGTGCAGACTTCATCACCTATCATATGATTAGTACAGATCCCCTCCTCAAGGATACAAGTGCCAAAGAGGCCATGAAGGGCTTAGAAAACGTCTTACAGGCAGTGAAGGTACCCATTATAGTGGGTGCTTCAGGTGATCCTATCAGGGACGCAGAAGTCCTATCACTGGCTGCCGAAGTTGCTGAAGGCGAACGGGTTCTCCTAGCTTCTGCCACGGTCGATATGTGGGAGCCAGTTGCCAAAGCCGCTAAGGCTCATGACCAACTTGTCCTTTCCTGGACAAGTATTGACATCAATCAACAGAAGGAACTCAACCGCCGACTACTTGATTATATCACACCTGACCAGATTATCATTGACCCAACCACAGCAGCTTTGGGGTATGGTGCAGAGTACAGCTTTACTATCATGGAACGTATGCGACTCGCAGGGATAATAGGGGATAAAGAACTTCAGTTCCCCTTAAGCAGTGGCACGACGAACGCCTGGGCTGCCCGTGAGGCTTGGATGAAGAGACCCGAACTTGGACCTCGTGAGCTTCGTGGACCCATCTGGGAAAGTACTACAGCACTCATGTTCCTCCTTGCTGGCGTTGATGTCTTCATGATGATGCATCCCGCAGCAATCAAAACCGTTCACGACCTCATCAGCTGGCTCAGTACCCGTATCGACCGGAAACGTGAAGACTTCGTTGACTGGACAAAATTAGCTCTGCCAACTAATTAGCCAGAAATACACCGCATTCAGAAAAAATAATTCATCGGAACAGCTTTTAAGCTCTTTTTTTACTGAGTGCAATCATGCCTAAACCATTCCGCGTAATCCAAATCGGCTTCGGAACATTGGGTCGCTCAATTGCCAAAGCCATTATCCAACGAGAGAATCTGCAACTCGATGCCGTTGTAGATGTTAACCCCGAGTTGAAGGGTAAACGATTATCAGATTTACTCGAAGGTAAAATTGATTCTACACTTACTATTCAAGATGATCTCCAAAAAGTCTTATCTGATTTCAAGGATAATCCTGCTGATGTAGCGATAGTATCAACATCATCCGCACTCACAAAAGTGGTTCCCACCATCTCGGATTGCTTGAATGCGGGGATGGATGTCCTTTCACTCTGCGAAGAATTATCATTCCCATATGAGAAAAACCCAGAACTCTCAAAGAAACTTCATGAGATGGGACAAAAGACAAAGAAATCGATTCTAGGCACGGGCATTAATCCCGGATTCCTGATGGACCTATTACCAATATTCCTCTCAGCCCCTATTCAGCATGTGGAAACCATTCATGTAACACGTAATATGAATTCCAGCTCACGACGTGCTGCATTCCAGAAGAAGATAGGCACCGGTATGACCAAACAAGACTTTGAGCACGCTATCTCCACAGGAGCAATTACCGGTCATGTTGGATTGGTTGAATCACTACAGATGATAGGTGACACCCTTAACATGGGCTTGGAACATGTGGAAGAACTACCTCCCGAACCAGTGATTGCAGACAAAAAAATCGTGACCCCCTTTGCTACGGTAGAAAAGGGGATGGTTCGAGGACTAAAGAGTCGAGCCATCGGTCAAAAAGCAGGAAAAACCCTCATCACGCTAGACTTCAACGCCTACGCTGATGCTGATCCCGCATATGATGAAGTCCGCATTGATGGTCATCCTAGTATTCATCAACGAATTGAAGGTGGCGTTCATGGCGATCATGCAACGATTGGCATGCTACTCAACCTTATCCCCGTGATAATTCATGCCAAGCCTGGCCTTTACACCATGAGGGATATACCAGCGCCACATAACACAGAACGTATCTTCAAGGATTTGGCTTAAAAGGATTAAACGCCACATTCACCCACTACGGGTGAATTTAGAATGCTTGAGCGATACCGACAGGCCTCACCAAATTCCAGTCAACTCTGGAACCGTGCCCAGAAGGTGTTTTGTGGTGGAATCAATCATAATATTCGCATCTTTGGATTGAACAGCTGTCAGGCTCACCCACCATTTATGCACCGTGGTGAAGGAAGCCATATCTGGGATGTGGACGGGAACGAATACATCGATTACTGGATGACCCACTATTGTATGATTTTAGGCCACAACCCTCCACAAATCCATCAAGCCTTAGAACAACGACTTCGAGAAGGCTGGCATTTGGGTGCGTTGAATGAAGCCCAAGTAATATTCGCAGAGAAACTCCAAGAAGCGATCCCCGAGTTAGAGAAGATGCGGTTTTGCACCACTGGTAGCGAGTCCACTATGTATGCAACCCGACTAGCCCGATTATTTACTGGACGAAAATTAGTAGCAAAGGCTTGGGGCGGGTGGCACGGTGGTAATGACGCTCTCAGCTATCA
This sequence comes from Candidatus Hermodarchaeota archaeon, assembly GCA_016840595.1. The sequence continues at coordinate 4,100 of JAEOSA010000010.1, forward strand.
CCTTAAGTATCCATACACGGACGACCCCTAGTATAATGGTGTATCCTTCGATTACAATGATATGCGAAGTGTTGATACTCTCATGAAGAAACATGGGAAACAATTAGCGGCCGTTGTTATTGAACCGGTATTAGGAGCCGGAGGAGGAATTGAACCCAATTCTGAATTTCTCCCTTATCTCCGAGAAGAAACTGAAGCCCGAGATATACTCCTCATCTTTGATGAAATCATCACCGGATTTCGACTCTGCTTTGGATCTGCTGGAATTCAATTGTATGGCGTAAAACCCGATCTCCAAACCCATGGCAAGATCTTGGCTGGTGGTCTGCCCATTGGCGTCTATGGTGGCAGAGAGGATGTTATGGCACTAGCTGTTCCTGGTGCCCCAGGAGGACGATGGCTTGGTGGTGGAACCTTCTCCAGTCACCCCCTGACCATGACAGCAGGACTTACAACTCTTGAAATTCTCAAATCGTATAAGGAGAAATACGTTACTCTGAATCATCGTGGAGACCAGCTACGGCGTCAGATCAACAACGTCCTTGAAAGAGCAAATGCTAACGAGAGGGCGATGGGTAAGGGGTCCATTCTTTTTATCCATTCATTAAAGGAACCTCTTAAGGAGGGCCCGATAACAGCTGGTACGCTAGGCAAAGTCTTTGATACTGAAAAAACGAATGTGTTTCAGAGTCGGTTGCTTGAAGAGGGTGTGTTCGGGTATCATGGCTTAGGTGCTGTTTCTTTTGTGCACACCGAAGATGATTTTTCCAAGACCCTTAATGCCATTGAAAATGTTGTCACAACTGAAACGAATAATGTCAAGCATTAGTACAGACATAAAGCTGGCAACTAGCCAGGATATCAGTAGGTGATAACTGGCTAAACCCCATAAGGGAGTTAAATCGACTTTCATTAGGTACACATTGTACTCGAACCAGAGGCTCATCGTGAAATAGACGATTCGACCGTTGTCTTCAACGAGTATGGGATCAATATTGGGTGCATAGAAACCATTGTATTCTGGACGTTGAATGATGATTCGTGGTGCACTCCAAGGACCCCATGGCGAGTCTGCGGTTCGAATCAAAATTTGTTTTTTGACATCGTCGAGATTCATTAACATGTATTTGCCCAAATACGTGTTCCACATGACTGAAATTTCTCCCGTGGGCGCTTCAAGGACAGGCTGGGCATCCTCTTGATTTGATGACCAAGTTGGAGCATCTCCGGCTCCAAGTCCTATGTAGTATTGGTAGCTGCTTTGGTTCAAAATGTGGTTTTCAGGAACTCGAACAAGGAAGCAATCATGGTATCGACCACTTCCTGTTGTGAGGAAGTAGAGGTATCCACCTGTTGAAGGGGCTGAATCATCACCCTTGATCAGTCCCCATTCGATGAAATTGGAGGTGCCTGACCAAGACATATTGGTTGTTTTGAAGAAGGTGTGTCCATCGAAGGAATACGCGATGCTAGCATTATTACTGGTCCAATCGCCGTGTTCTCCCCAGGTATTTACAGACATGTAGTATACATAGAGACAGTCTCCACTGCTGTAAGCAGCAGTTGGGATTACTGTCATCTCAACCTCATCAACCTTAAGACTATGAATTAGTTCCTTAGCAAAATGTGTCACATTGTCCGTAATCCAATCTGTTAGTTCGATACCATCTGAGGGGTCGGTATCTAGCGTGTAGGCCATTGTGTTTGAGCGCCAATCCCAATTATCGGGACCAAAGGTGTCGCCAAAAATGAAGTGTAACCGGTCTTGCCACTCAACCATTAGACCTACATCAGTACCATACACATTAACCACAGTAGTATCGTTGAGGGCTTCTTCCCCAGTTAACTGGCAGACCATTTCATGAGGCAGGGGTGAGACTTGACCAAGAAATGTGAAAATAAAGAAGGCTCCGAATGCTGAACCGAGAATGAGCACAATTAAGATTATCGCCACAGTTCGTCTTCGCATTTCTCTCTTCTCGAAGGAGGTTATTTTTTCTGACTTTTTTGGGATTTGACAAATCGGTGTGCTTGCATGGCAGCCATTGCACCTTCACCGGCTGCGGTGATGATTTGCATGCCTCCACAGGTAACGTCTCCTGCTGCATAGACGCCTTCAAGATTTGTCTCTTGTCGTCGATTAACTATGACACAGCCCTTTTCATCCACAGTGATGCCTGCCTTTTTCATTAGACTTGTCATCGGAACACTTCCCACGGCAATAAAGATCCCATCAATAAGAAGTTCGTGTTCTGATCCATCGGAGTGTAATGAATAGATTAGTGCTGAAACAAGATCTTCGCCTTGGATCGTTAGGAGTTGTCCTTTGATGAGTTCTAGGTTTACAATTGCCTTGACTTCGTCAATTAGTGCTTGCTCCGCAGTAATTTCCTCACTTTGAGTGATTAAGAAGACCTTCGATACTAGATTTGCTAGGTGAATGGCATCTTCGAAGGCTTCATTCCCAGAACCGATTACCGCTACATTCAATCCTCGATAGAGTGGACCATCACAAACCAGACAGTAAGACACCCCGCGACCCACAAGCACCTCTTCGCCAGGCACTAAAAGTTTCTTTCGTTGAGTACCTGTAGCAAGTATTACAGAACGACAGGAAAATTGACCAGACCGAGTAATCACATTCTTCATTTTATCTTTCAGGGAGAGTTCGATGACTTCGTCTGGATACTTGAGTTCTGTTTGGAATTTTTGGGTTTGTTTCATCATGAGGTCAACGAGTTCGACACCCGTTATGCCATCTGGGAATCCCGGGAAATTCCATACCTGGGGTGCGGTTGATGCCCGTCCGCCAATCATTTGAGCATCAACGAGCAGGGTCTTCAACCCCATCCGTGCTGTGTAGATAGCAGCTGTGAGTCCTGCGGGTCCGCCACCCACAATAATGATATCAGTCATTTGGTCCGTCAATTCAGTCACCTGCATACAGTGATTCTCCTCAAGTATTAGAGCCCTACGGTTTTCCCCTCATTTTTCATAGGGAAATGAGATCAAGAGTCCAATGGGTTTCTCAATTTGAGTATAGGTGAAATCTATAAAAAAATGAGGAGGAGGGGTCTTATCACAGACCCCATGTCTGTTTGTAAGGGATTGCGAATTATTTTTGAAGCGTCAAAGGTTTGCCACAGCATTCAAAGACGCAGGGGGCAGCACACCCACAGTCACCTTCGGGGGTTCCACATTCCTCACATTCGTTGACCACTTGAAGCGCAATACCACACTCGGGGCAAGAATAGATTTGACCTTTTTTCATATTATGACAGTGAATGCTCATTTACATCAGCTCTAAGAATTGTTTGTAGGATGGTTTGGCAAGATGAAGTTACATAAATCCTTTCGAGTTGCTACTCTATTTTGGCTTGCCTACGAGTAGAGGTGTAAGATGGATTAGACATTGTCCGATAATGTAAGTCACGGTGATGATGAGACCAGCATAGAGAATTGGAGTGGTTAAACGATTAATGATTAAGATGTAATCAGAGATGAAGAAGAGCAAGAGTCCAATGAAGAGTGCCGCACGGAACAAGATGGGATATTCATCGAAGAATTTCGTCAGAGCAAAGCCGATTACTGAGAGAAAGAGAAGCCCATAACATAAGGCTCCGATGCTGATTTCGAGTTCACTAGGGTTGAACACTGTGACGATAAAGAGTGCTATTCCGAAGATTAAGAAGGCTAGCCAGATTATGAGATTCCGAACCACTAGGGTCCGAGTCTTAGAAGTGGTGTCTTTAGAAGATGAATTTGTACTAATAAGCAGGGGTGAGAGGTCTCGCATGGCGAGTAAATAGAAGACTTGTCCAATCGCGAAGGCAACGGTGCCCAAAATAAGGGGTTCAATGGGTAAGGTGACAAACCCACCAAGGAGAAAATCACCTAATGAACCAAAGATCATCGCGATGAATAGGAGAAGCGTATATCGTTGCCAGCGTTCATGCTCATAATAGATTGAGATGATATAGTTGAAGAACGCTAGGAATGTGATAAGAAGGGAGACGGTGAGAAAATTCCACTGGAGAAGGGCGTGATCACCCAAGGCATAAATCTCGAAGAGTGCCCTCATACCAAAATAGGCTATGATGATGATAAGTAACATGACAAGATACAGTTTTCGAAAGAAAAACAACGCTCTCGATTTACTGGACATTTTAAACGACCTCTTAGTGAGGAAGAAATCATCACAATAGAGTTGTTTTTCCTGTAAAAGCTTTCGAAAAAAATTAGATGACGGCAGCTTCTTTTACGGTGGTCAGCCATTGACCTTTATCATTGAAAAGTTTCGCACCTTTCCGAAGTAAACCTTGAAGTGGTCTTTGTTTCCCGCAGCGCCGACAAACTTCCATGATGCCTTCAATGGGACCATCGGCTTCATTATTGAGTCGAGCGTAAAGGGCCGCATAATCATGGCCACGTAATGCACAACTCAATGGCACGTTCACCTTCTGATGAGCCTTACCAATCTTCACATTTTATCTGATGACCGTTCAAGAAAGCTGGATGTGAGGGGTTGGGTATAAGGAGTTTACCTCCTTAACAATGTATTTTTTGGTAATGATTCTTATCAGTATCCCTTCGAAACCTCGTTCTTCTATTTCGATGCGAATAATTCATCGACTGCCGTTACAGCTGCTTCAATTTCTTTGGAAACTGCTTCAACCAGTAAGGGATGCTGCTCACCACTGGATTCAGACTCATCGGTTTGTTCGCCCTTCGGGTCGGAATGAAGATTTCCATCACAAGCAAGTATAGACCCAGCTTGGAAACCCTTAGTTTGAGCAAAGACAAACAATAGTGAAGATTCCATTTCCACACATTGCACTTGAGCCCGAGTCCAACGATCCAGAATGTTTCCTTCGCGCTGGTCATAGTAGATATCAGTAGACCATACAATTCCGGCATGAATACGATCTGGTGGAAGTAAATCCTTTAGTGCCGTAAGCAGTGCAGAATAAATTTCAGGTGTTGCAACGGCAGGATATGCTAAAGGAGCATAATTCGAACTAGTGAGGTCATCACGAACGGCACCGGTGGCAACCACGACATCACCCGTTTTCACGTTCGGGTTGACACCCCCACATGATCCAATTCGGATGAATACTTCAGCACCAAGTTTAGCTAGTTCTTCGATTACAATCCCTGTTGAGGGTGTACCCATCCCGGAGGTAGCGATGGTTACCTCAACTCCTTTTGGTGTAAACGCTCGATAAGAGCGTAGTCCTCTATAATATGCAAGTTCTTCGGCATCTTTCATTTTTGCAGCGATTTTGGGAATGCGATCCGGATTTCCAGCTATGAACACGATTTTTCCCACATCACCTTCGCCTAAGCGTATATGTGGTTGAATCCGTTTTTTCAAAGGCGCATCACCAACTTTACTTTGGCAACGGTGTTCCTCATTAAGCTTTGCTACTTAACACGGACAGCCACGACTTCACCTGTCACGCATTCTACTCCTTCTGAATAAAGCGAGCAGGTGACGGTGACCTTCCTCTCCTTCATTTCTTTAACACGTGCTCGTAGAGTAACGGGCTTGTCGACTGAGGTAGGTTTTAGATATTTTACAAAAAGCGATCCTGTCACGTATCCTTTCACTGTTTCAGAGCTGAGTTCGCGACCTTCTGCTTTATTTGCGGCTGCGTTTGCAGTGTTTGTGCTGTGACAGTCAATTAGTGAAGCGATGATTCCTCCATTGAGGGCACCGGGGAATGCAAGATGATAGGGTTGGGGGTGCCAGGTCGCGACGGTTTCATCACCGTCCCAATAACTTTTGATTTGGAGACCGTGTTTGTTGTTTCGTCCACAGCCCCAACACATTGTTCCATATTCGGTCCATTGATCCTGGATTGCTTTTTTGCTCATGCAAAACACCAGTCAGTAAGTGGGGGCTATCGGGTCTGAAAACCTTATCGCCAATGCAAACTATTTCTGGCACTTTGAGCAGATGTAACTGGTGGTACTGCCGACACGAAGTTCTTCAACTAGGGTTTGACAGGTTGGACATGGTTTTTCTGTTCGATAGGCGATTTGCGGCCATCCAGGTTTTTTCCCCCACTGTCCACGAGTGCCCCAGACATCTTGTTCCCCTGGACCTGGACCCCATCGAATTCCTTCCCGTAATACATATTGAATCGCATAATGCAATTTCTTAATGTCATCTGCATTGAGCGTATTCGTTTTTCGATTGGGATGTAATTTTGCATGCCAGAGGATATCTTGCACGTAGACATTTCCGATTCCAGCAATGAACCGTTGGTCTAACAGATAACTTTTGATTCGTCCTCGCTTGCCCTCCAACATCGATGCTAGCTTATTCACTGTGAAATCGTCACTAAGAGGTTCCTCGCCAAGAATACCAACTTGCGGATGGTCTTGCACTTTTCCGGGTTTAATGAGATGAATGTGACCAAACCACCAAAAATGCACCCATAATTGGTCACCCTCGTTGAAATAAAAGACCACTCGTTCACGGTTTGGGTCTGGTGTTTCAACTGTCCAATGAATTCGAAGTTTACCACCCATTCCTAAATTGAATGCCAGCGTCCAGTCATTATCTAATCCACTTAACAACCATTTTCCTCGTTGTTGAAAGTGTTGGAAGATACGACCTTGAACGTTTTTCTTGAATGTAGGAATTGTACTATTGAGCACCTTAGGTTGGTTGACTTGAACTTGGTGGATCGTTTTTCCTACTAGCGCTTGATTCATACTTTCAGCTAGCAATACGATATCGGGTAATTCGGGCAATCGTATTCCTTCCTCAATTGGATGTGAAACCACTAGATTCTGTAGAAGAAAAAGATACGGGTTCTAAGGAAAAGGGGGGCGGAGACAAGAAGAATCGCCAACAGCTGGGTGGCATGTGATCCCGCCAATGCGACCATCCTACAAGGCTTCTCTGCATCTCCGCCCGGTCTTGAGAAGCAGTGGAATTATGATTCCTAGCTTATTATGGGTTATGATTTCGGCAACCACAATTTCGAAAAAATCTGAGCTACTGACTGAGAAAAGCATCAATCGCCTGATTGAGTTTTTCAGGTTGTTCTAACATCACCATGTGGCCTGCATGTTCAATAATTGTCAATTCAGCATTCAAAAGATGGTCTGTCAAGTACTGTGACCATTTCACGGGAGTGAGCTTATCCTCATCTCCCACAACAACCAATGAAGGAAGTTTGATTTCACCTAACCGGTCTCGGACATCGAAATTATTACACGCCACAAAGTCGGTGTACCCCACTTCTTGGGGACACTGTAAACACTCTTCTTTACTGCGTTCCACCAATGCTGGATCTGCACCCTTTGCAAAAGCCATCTGGCCTGTAGCGAGCTCAATCCCTGATCGATAATCTATCCGTAATCCCTCAAGAATCGCCGGAAGCACACCAAGCTTTGCACCCGTACCCACCAACACCAAACCTCCTAGCAGAGAAGCATGATCTAAAGCAAGCTGAAGCGCAATGGCACCACCCAATGAATGCCCCATAACAAATACTCCTTTTTGATCTACCTCTTGAATTAGTTGCGCAACAACCCCTGCGAACCGTTGAACTGTAATATCTCCCTCGAATGGCTCGGATTGTCCATGACCTGGAAGGTCTAAGAAGAGCAAACCATACTTTTTGGCAAGAACCAGCTGCCTATCCCAGACTCGATGTGTGGACATTGATCCATGAATCATGAGGATAGGTGTTCCGTGACCTTGGATATCGTAAAAAAGCTGTTTTCCGTTAATGATGTGAAACGGCATAGTCAGAATTGGTTGAAGTGTGTTGTATTTAAGTTCACCTACTATAATAAATAAAAATTTACACAAAAATATATATAATATTTTTACACCTACCTCACTTCCAACTCACGAGTCCTTAATTCACCAGAGTACGGGCTCTGGTTCTGGATCTATCTTTAGCCACCTGCGCCTTCATACCGTCGACGGCCAAAATACCACAAAAGACGAGAAAACAGATACAGAACGACGAACCAAAAAACCCCTAATAAAGCCATAGGTAGCAGCTGTTCAGGAAGATAGTAGCCTTGAAGGATCAGGGTCGGCACATAGTACAAATACTGGAAGGGAAGCAAACCCAAGATTATCTGCACGAGGGGCGGAAAGTAAGTTAGAGGAATTAGGGCACCTCCCGCGATAGACATGGTGAGACTTAGAAGGTGCCGGAGCCACCATTGGGAACTCATCCAAAAAGCCGCTAATGCAATGGTAAAGACTAACAGAAAGGCAATGAAGAAAGCCAAGTAGAAGAAACCAATGAAGAGTAGCAAATTGGTGGTTGTCGGGATATTCAGTGGAAGTAGGATCAAGGCTAGCATATAGGTAAGTGCACCAAAAGCCAAGTACACCAATGTTCGGGGTAATTCGGCGAAGACTTTGAATCCTGCGTAATCAATAGGTCGGGCAAGATAGGAGATGAGGGGTCCACGGACGATGTCCTTTTCGATTTCCATGCTGAGACGAAATAGAGGGATGGCAGAAATCAAGATGACAGAGATGAAGAGATAACTCATCAGTTCGGGAAACGAAAAGCCACCAATGACTGTGGTCCCGTCGAATAGCCACGCCTGGGTATAGATGATTGAATAGATGATGTAGAGGGCAAGTAATTTCGCAGGGAAATAGACGAAGGATGTTAGAAATTCTATTGTGTACTGACGCATGTTTCGAAACGAAATTTGTGATACGCCGAAATAACTGCGAAGCCGTGATCTTTCTGTCACGTCTTTAGCCTCCTACGGGTTGATAGCGTTTGAGCCCACGTGCCCACAAGAATCGAAAAACCACAATCCAGAGGAGAGCTAGCCCTCCGGCTATTCCTAAGTAGAATAGGCTAGACTGGAGGGGAAGGTAACCTAGAATAATCATGGTTGGAGCTGTGGAGATGAAGATCACTGGGAACACGAATGTGAGGAAGTATTGGACTCCAAAGGGCATTATGTCGATTGGCATTCGAGCAAAGTTCATTTCCACGGCATCGGAGACCTCAAGTAATCCCTCATTGCGGCCAATCCAAAAGGCTAGACAACATAGGCACGCCCATAGAATGTAGAGTGCTGCTTGCCCTAAGAAGAGGGCTAGTGCACCTAGTAGAACATTAACGGGGACTATGACTAGCCCAAAGGTCCAAGCCGAGAGCCACAACATCACAATGCCAACAGCGACCTGCAGTAGGCCTCCAGCCCAGAATTGTTGGGCAATCATTTGAAATATTGAACTCGCTGGTCGAACACGAAACTGCTCTAATCCAAGTTCTGTAATGTGCCAATGAATCTCCCAGACACCCATCCAGAAAAATGCACCAAAGCCCCACGCGGTTTCAGTGACACCCATGAGGAAGGTAAGTTCAGCGCGTCCCCATGTCGCCCATCCGAATCCTGTGAGTACCGGCATCTGGTAGGTGATGACGTTCCAGAAGAAGACGTACATAGAAATGCCCACGATGGACGTGGCGAAAGCACCCCAGAGTTGGATTTTGTCCTCGGAGATGCGAAGTAAAGATAGGCGAATGTAGCCGGGAAGGAGGCGGAGTTGACGCAGGAAATTACTCGTTGCCATTTAGGTTGCCTCCAGTTGTAGATTGTTTGCTTTTACTTCATCGCCGAAAATTTCACGAATGATATCTTCGAGATTGGGTTCTGTTACTTGGATATCATCAACTACGAGAAGTGCCATGATGTCTTTGAGTAGATCTCCTACGGGGAGCTGGTCTTGATCAATTCGTAAATCTGCTTGACCATTTTGCGTGGTAAGGTCGAGAACGCCCTGTTGTTCTCTCAAAAGGGTTTGCCAACGAGTCTCGATGACTTTCTTGTAGATGATGCGAATTTTGCGTTCGTTACTCCATCGGCGTTTGAGTTGACGTTTCGGTCCGTCGAATTTGATCTTGCCTTCAGATATGAGGATGATGCGGTCTGTCAGTTCTTCAACATCACGCATACTATGACTGCAGAGGAATACTGTGACGCTTTCTTCTCGATTGACGCGACGAATGAAATCTCGAATCTTTTTCTTTGCAACGACATCAAGACCTACAGTGGGTTCGTCAAGGAATATGACATCAGGCTGATGCAACAGGGCAGCTACGATTTCACACCGCATTCTTTCTCCTAACGAAAGACGGCGAGGAGCTGTTGGAAGATGTTTTTCGACATCCAAGATTTCTGTGAATTCATTCAGCCGCTCATCGAAGATTGGTTTAGGTACATTGTACATCTTTTGATAGAGTTTCAGGCTCTCTCTGACAGGCACATGGGTCCAAAGGAGGCTTCGCTGACCAAACACCACTCCATATCGCATAGCACAGTCTATCCGGTTGTGATAGGGGTCCTGATCAAACAGCCGAACTTGACCTGAAGTTGGATGAAGGATACCACTGAGCAATTTCACGGTGGTAGATTTCCCTGCACCATTGGGCCCAAGCATTGCAACACATTCACCGGGATAAATTTTGAAGCTAACACCATCTAGGGCACGAATGGTCTGCTTTTCCCGTTTAAGGAACCCGATGAATCGTCGGTGGGCACCTTTCCGGGGTTTGACAAGTGGTTTTGTGTAAATTCGAACGACGTTGTTGATTTCTGCGATTGGTTCTTGATTTAGGGGCATGGCTACGCCTCCGTTGTTTTGGGTGAGGCTAGCCACCTTTACTTTAAATATATTTCTATAAGTTTCATATATTAATTAATATAATGTGGACTACCCCAATCGTCTACGGATGCGACGACCCTTCCCTTCTTATCCATCATAATCTCCAACAAACAATGGATCCTGAAAAACTACTTCTGCTAAACGTAGTATCCACACTTTAGCAGCACAGGCCAGCTAACTCTGAATAATCAGTTCCATAGCTTCACGCCTCAACCCCGGGATAATTCCCATCAATTAAAAATATTCCTATCGGAATATTCCTGCAGGCGTCTATTCGATTCGTTGACAAACTCCAATAGTAAAAGTTGCGTGGAGAGTAAAACCTAGTCGCTCGTAAATGCGGATAGCATTACTGTTGTCTGACTCTACCATCAAGGTCACATATTGATAGTGTTGAAACAGATCGTTTATCACGCCACATAGGACGCTGGTTCCGTACCCACGTTGTTGGTGGCGTGGTAATGTGGCTAAGTTTCCAATGACAGCGGCACCTGGGCTAGCTTTGTAGACACCAATAGTTCCACATATTGAAACTAAAACATTATTTTGCCTGATGCCATGGAAAGGTCCGAGGTCGAGCTGCCTTGGATTCCACGCTCCAGCAGGGATAATTTGATAGAAATGCTCAACTTCATCCAAATTATCAGTAGTTAATCGTTCAGTTGGTAGAATTTCTGGCGGATTGTACTGGTCAGGCTCCACTTTCATAAGCAAAAATTTCCCCTGCGTCAAGAACTGGTACTGTTTTTCAACAATGGGAACATGATTTTCAGGAATAATAGCAAACACTGAAGGATATGAAAGTCGGGCAATCAGTTGATGAACTGCGTCCTGAGTTCCCCGAGTGAAGAAGCTTCCCATACCTCGACCCCCTTTATAGATGATCAAACAGCCTTGTATTACGTTTTCTTCTTTGGCTACAAACCATTCAGTAAGATCCCAGACTAAGGTAAGATCATATAATGGGAGCCCATTGAGGGGGATGTCATGGCGAAGAAAGACTTCGATATCTTGGGTTGGTTCTGTAAGTCGTTGGATAGTTAGTGTCATCTCTATGGTTTCCTCGCCGAATTGACTAGCTTTTTCCCAAATTCGTGTTCAATTCAAACTGGCAGGTTACGGGATTTCGTATTCCCCATCTTTGGTTAGAACGACGACTTTTACCTTAGAATTGGATTCAACCTTATTCTTGAAGCCGGAAGTATCCTTATCCCAAGTATGCATAGGGATAGCAACTTTAGGATTAATGGCGATGGCAGCATCTGCACCATCCTCATTTTCCATGGTGTATGTGCCTCCTACGGGAAGTAGCGCAACATCGATGTCACCAAGTACTTTCATTTCAGAAATGAAATCCGTGTCCCCTGCATGATAGATGGTTTTGCCATCTATGGTGATGACATATCCCACACCAAAGCCTTTAGGATGAAATGGCTGGCCAGGAGCCCGGAACCTAGTTTCATTATAGGCATGAACCGCCCGGACCTTCACATCGTCGACAGTGGTTTCCTCGCCGGGTTTCAACGCGTGGACTTTGCCACCAATTTTTTCATGACAATCGGCTGGTGCAATGACCACGGTTTTGTCACCACGAACCTGATTGATTTTGTCAGGATCACAGTGATCGAAGTGTGAGTGGGTGGCTAGAACGATGTCGGCTTCTTCCTTGGGATCAGCGGCTTTTTCGAGGTCGATGTAGATGTTTTTTGATTTTGTTTTAATTTGGAAGCTAGCGTGGGCTAGCCATTTGATTGTTACAGTCAATATTACCACGCAGGTGTTAGGAAGGCGGTTGAGCTATTAAAATGCTAAGTAGATACATCCATTAATGGTTTTCAAATACATCAGTGAGTTAAGAACCCCTGCACGGATATGATATTGAGGCAAACTTAAGAATAAAGGAGAACGTCCACAAATTATGCAAATGTTTCAAAGCCTAAAACGTCGAATCGGTGTTACTGTGGTCATGGTCATCTTATATTTCGTTTTTCTGGTGATTTGGCTTTGGTTCTTCGCTGATGGAACAAATCCCTGGTTACTATCGCTGGGTATTGAAATCAACTTCTGGCGAAATTGGGCAATCTTTATCCTCGGATTTCTTATCACTGGCGGAATCATTACAATCATCTGGATAACGTTTCGACCATCATTTGGACCACCCCAAGAGACTGAAGAATAGTTGGATGCATTCTAAGTTGAATGAGTCCTGAAAACTAGGACTTAAATTGAACAAGAATACCGAGTTGAGTATACCATGTCAGAGAAGAAAGAACCAAGACCTATCAGTCGGAGAACACGTGCCTACGTGAGTCTTATCTTCCTTTTTCTCATTTTTCCGACAGTCATACTCTGGATGATATTTGTCAACCCATATTTTGCATCCAACCAGGCTCTTAACGTTTTAATCCTCTTCATTTTGGTCTGGCTAGGGTTAGCCGGAATTCCCTGGTTACCAGTCTTGTTTCCCAGAGAATAAGCAATGGCTTTTATCACTCATTGAAGACTAGTATGTTCACTAGCCCGAATGGGATAATCATGCGAAAAATTTCATTAGCTGACGCACGACGACTCGTCATCTCCTCTCAACACCTCGCCAGCCCAAAAATCGCTGCAAACAAAGAAGGAATACTGCAAATCATCCAAGATCTTGGTTGTGTGCAAATCGACCCGATAAACATTGTCGCACCAAGCCATCAAATCGTGCTCTGGAGTCGACTTGGACAATATGACATAGCTGATTTTAATCAACTAATGTGGGAAGAACACCAACTGTTGGAAGACTGGGGGCACTGCACCTCCATTGTTCCCACCACGGATTATCCCATCTTCAAAACGCTCAAACGCGAATGGAAACCCCCGTCAAAATTCCAACAATGGCTCACCAATAATCAGAAACTCCGTCGCTATATCCTATCAGAAATACGTCAACATGGTCCACTCCACACAGCCCATTTCAAAGACAAGGCAGATGTCGACTGGACCTCAACAGGATGGACAGCGGGTCGAAACATCACTCAAATGCTCACATACCTCTGGGTCACTGGAAAAATCATGGTGGCACGCCGCGAAGGCAACACCAAATACTGGGACTTGACACAACGAGTACTGCCAAAATGGACACCAACCGAACGCTTAACCAGCCATCAAGTACGTACACGCATCGCTGAACGAGCGCTCCAAGCCCTGGGCTTGGCCCAACCGAATCATATCCGGTACTACTACATTCGGGGAATCCCTGAAAACATCGCCCCAGTGTTATCAAAACTTACATCACTGAAGCAAATCGAACAAATTCAGATTATTAACTCCAAATCCAAACAACCCCTTCGTGGAACTTGGTATATTCACAAGACAAACCTTCCATTGCTAGAACGAATTGAGAACGGGGATTGGACTGGAAGAACAACACTCCTCTCACCCTTTGATAACCTCATCTACGAGCGGAAACGGATCGAACAACTCTTCAACTTCAAATACCGACTAGAAATCTATGTCCCAGAGAAAGACCGGAAATTCGGGCCCTACGCACTCCCCATCCTTTTCGGTGACCAATTCGTTGGACGCATAGAGGCCAAGCTCAATCGAGAAACCAATCACCTTGAAATCCGAGGAATTCACTCAGAACCCAGCACAAAGCTCACCAAAGAAGTTATTGAAGCGATTCAAGCGATCTTGAAAGAGTTTGCCACATTTCTAAAAGCAGAACACATTCAACATTTCATAAAAACCCCAAAGTAAGGAAAAAAGCCTCAATCAAAAGCAAATAATAATCCAGATTTTAGCCTTTAATTTTCGAAATTTCTTTTTCGATATCTTTGAGTACAACTTTCATCTGATCACGGAATTTGATGAGAAGATCCTTTCTGTCCTTTGGTGGTAAACGTTCAAGGATTAATAATGGAAAACGTCCGATTGTACGACCTTCAAAAGAAGACATCATCCGTGAAATCATTTTGGCCAGGTGTGTCACTTCCTCCTCAAGCTTCACTTTCCCTTCTTTTGTGATTGAGTAGACAGTTCGCTCAACCTCACCTTTGTAATCTTTTTGACTTGTGATGAATCCCTGCTCTTCAAGCTGGCTCAAAGTGTTGTAAAGGAGCGAATGGGAAGGTGACCAATGACCCTCGGTATCTTCTTCGACGCATTTCATGATTTCATAGCCATGTAAAGGTTTGTCGTTGAGAATCCGTAGGATTGAAATACGCAGGAGTGCACCCTTCGGGCGTTGAAAGAAGGGAGGAAATGCCATACTAGCTGATTATTTCCGAAAGCTTATATATGTTTGTTAATTTCATGTCTTTTAGAGTCATAAAATTACTGAACAAATTCTCCACATTCTTTGGTGAAAGTCATGACAGAACAAAAACCCATACAAACCGTGGACCCATTAAAGGCATTATTTGACTATCAATCACACACTTCAGATTATATTATTGAAACCACCAATCTCTGTAAGACATATGAAATGGGACCTGTTAAGGTACGCGCTGTTCAGGGAGTAAACCTTCAAGTTCGTCGTGGCGAGTTCCTTGTAATTCTAGGGGTTTCAGGGAGTGGTAAATCGACCCTGCTTCACCTTCTAGGAGCCTTAGATCAACCTACTCAAGGCAAAGTGTATGTTGAAGGGCTTGACCTATCCACTCTGGACCATAACAAGCTGGCGGATGTTCGGTTACGTCGAGTGGGATTTGTGTTCCAGTTCTTCAATTTAATGCCCCAACTTACAGCCCAAGGCAACGTGGAACTCCCCTTGAAATTTGCAGAAGTGCCCACATCAAGTGCAAGGGGCCGTGCCCGAGAATTACTCACACGCGTAGGGCTAGGTGAACGTCGAGAACACATTCCCTCTGAACTGAGTGGTGGAGAACAACAACGCGTTGCCATTGCACGGGCCTTGGCAAATAATCCCCGGATTATACTTGCGGATGAGCCCACCGGCAACTTGGATACCAAGACCGGGGCTGAAATTATTCACTTGCTCCGAGAGCTGAATCAAACACAAGGGCTCACCTTTGTAGTAGTTGGCCATGACCAACGATTAACGACGGTAGCAGATCGTGTCATAGAGATGCAAGACGGCGCATTTGTAAGCGAACGCAAAGGCGGAGGCGAGGTGACACTTCAATGAAATTTAGAAACATCCTCGGATTATCCTGGGCCAATATGCGCCGCCGAAAAACCCGAACTGCCCTAACAACCTTAGGCATCGTGGTTGGTATCATGGCTGTTGTATCCATTGCAGCACTGAGCGGCGGGTTTGAAGCTCAGATTTCTGATCAGCTCATGCAAGGTCTTGACATGGATATTCTAACTGTCATGCCTGGTGGTGGAATTCTAGGAGGAGGCGGATTGACATCCCTTCAGTTGAATGATACTACCCTTATTCGAAACGTCACTGGTGTTGAAGCAACTCTTCCCTATTCTCAAACCGGAACCAGTGTTTACAACGAAACCGGAGGAACCCTTGATACTCGGCTCGTTGGACTCAACTTCACAGATCTGGAGGCCGTTTATGGGCATAAACTCCAATTCGCAGAAGGTGGCTATCCTGATATAGGAGTCAATGACTCTTGCGTGATTGGTTATCTTGATGATCCCATTGCTGGCGTAGGTGACAATATCACCACTGAAATCCTTGTGCGAGTTGGGATGAGCTTCAGCTATGTGAATGTCTCATTCATTGTCAGTGGTGTGCTAGATGAAGCTGGACAATCGGGAATGTTGCCACTAGATCGCTCTATCTTTGTTCCTCTCGATACGTATCAAGATCTCTTTAATTCTGAAAATATTGACATGATTCTCGCGAAAATCGACGACCCCACTCAAGCGGATGCTATTGCTGATGATATTAGAGATGCCTTTGAAGATCAAGTACTCGTCATTGTACCCAGTTCGATTATAGAAACCGTTATGGCGGTGTTTGATATTATGGAAATTTTCTTGTTAGCCATCGCGTCCATTGCTTTGCTTGTAGCCGGAATTTCAATTCTCAACATCATGTTAGTATCCGTTATGGAACGCACTCGAGAAATTGGTATCATGAAGGCTGTCGGAGCAAAAGATCGTACAATCCTGAGCCAATTTCTTTCTGAAGCTGTCCTTCTTGGCATCATTGGAGGAACCATAGGCATCATAACTGGATGGGGACTTGCCTACGGCATGGGCTTGATGCTCCCATTGCTATTTAGCGGAGATTTCGCAAGTGGATTCACCGGTAGTGAAGGAGGAGGATTTGGAGGTTTTAGTGGCAGTAGTTCTTTCACACTGACACCCGTGCTTCCA
>JAEOSA010000112.1 GCA_016840595.1 Candidatus Hermodarchaeota archaeon
TGGTATAGAAGAGCATCATTTCCACCATGCCAGCCACCGCGTGCTTTGGCAACCAAACGCCTCTTAGTAAACGCGCGGGCTAATCGCACAGCATACATTAATGCTCCGCTACCAGTAACAGAAAATCGAACTTTCTTAAGGTAAGGGATAGCATCTTGGAGTTTTTCAGCAAATTCTACCTGTGCACGGTTTAATGCCCCCAAGTGAAGCCCCTCGCTAATCCTTGTTTGAATAGCATTCCGTACGTTTTGATGATTGTGACCCAAGATGAGTGAGAAATGCGTCATCCACCAGTCAATATATTCGTTATCATCAACATCCCAGATGTGAGAACCTTCACCTCTCTCCATGAAAGGCGGATACAAGCCAATTCTATGGAGTCCGAATGTCCGAAGGTTATGATTGACACCGCCTGGATAAACTTGAAGAGCACGCTTCCAAAGTTCGTGGCTTTTCGAGGTTGCACGTCGATATTTTTCTAGCATATTCAGTACATCTCACTGTAATAGAACACTGTAATAGTAATCAAAATAGAATGTTTCTCTCACTCCAAGTATTGCGTCAATAAAGAAAATCTGACGATATAACCAAGCCAGTTCTTGGTCGTAACACATGAGGTATCATCTTCTACTAAATTAGGAAATCAAATTATTATCGAAATTGAAATCCATGCTTTATGGGATCTTCTGAATTTACTATAAACTGGTTAAAGCCTGTCACATACGCTGAACCTGTAATCTCAGGGATAATGGCTTCAAATTTTCCCACCTTGGTAACATCGACAATTTTACCTTCAAACACGGTTTCGATTATGCTTTCGTAAATGAATGGTTCATTTAGACCAATTTGACCCCTTGCATAAAGCGAAGCAAGTTTGGCACTGGTGCCTGTTCCACAAGGTGATCGATCGACCTGTCCATTGCCAAAGACTACGACGTTTCGAGCCTTGGCCTGTCGGTTCCCGATTTTTTCATATATCTCAGTCAATCCCACACCAGTGATATGCTTGGCTGTAGGATGTTTAACTTGTATTTTCGCATTCACGGCATCTCTAATCTTGAGCCCTGCTGCGATTAATCGATCGATATTCTCCCTCTCTATAGTGAGATGTAATTCAGCATCATCAACAAGGGCAAAAAAGTTCCCGCCAAAAGCAATATCCACTTTGACTCCACCGATGCCAGATATTTTAAGTTCAATATCTTGATCATAAAGAAATGAGGCTACATTACGAATTGTAACACTTCGCACTTGCCCATCTTCTACTTGAATTTTTGCCTTAACAAGACCTGCAGGAGTATCAATAGACAAGGGAGTTATCGGTTCCTTCTTATCAAACATGCCTACTTCAATCACAGCAGTAGCTACTCCCATTGTACTGTGCCCACACATATCCAGATAACCTCCACCATCAAAGAACATCAAGCCAAAATGTGTGTCCGAACTCAAAGGTGGTATTAACACAGCCCCGCACATGTCCTTATGACCACGCGGTTCGTGCATTAACATGGTTCGAACAAAATCCATTTCTTGTGAAAAGAAGTTCTGTTTTTCTTCCATCGTTTTTCCAGGAAGGGGTGGGATTCCTCCTAGAACCACTCGAACAGGTTCACCAGCAGTATGTAAATCTACAGTGGAAATGATTTTTTCAATTCTCATCAAAAACCCTCAAATGAATTATCAAATCATCCCTTTTAAAGAAGGTTCCACAGTTGGAGAACAGCCCTCACTTTATAGTATGTGACTCAAATAGAACCTCATCACAATAACGATATTTTCTTATTTGCTACTAGCCTAAGCACCCTCCTATTTTCGGAGGGAAACAAATGAGACGTCCTCCGCCCATTCCTGGCTTCCCTGCAGCTGCTATTGCCATTGGGATAATTGCATCAATGGGTACAATAGTGGTACTTCGACGAAAGAGGCGTTAACTCTCGCCTCCCTTCACCCTTTTTTGTGCTTGATATTATTAATGGACAATTGGCAAATTATCTTGACAGTTAGTCGAATTTTTCAGGGAGATGAATCGCGAATCGGCATTCATTGGCTCCTCGGGCTACAGTATCCAGGACCTCAACGTGTACAGGCTTATTTAAGAGACCCTCCCAGAGGGTTTTATACCAACCTGATCCGCAGAGGCAATACGTGGAAGAAATTACTTTTTGGTCTCGGACAGCAGGACGAATATGAGGGCAATGACAATAGCTCGCCCGTTTTTCGGCAAGTTCCTTGGTGGAGTCGAAGCCCTTGGGATCATATGGAATCTTTGTAACATAGATGACGTTTCCGTCACGTTCTGGGTATTCATAGTAGGAGAGACCATGCCAGGAATCGTCTTGGTGCATATAATCCAGTAATTTATCAAGGTCACCGGTTCGGTCATATTCTTCTCGTAGTAGTTTGATTCGGTCAACTGGAAACCGGTTGGAACAACAGAGCATAACACAACGCCGAGTTTCTTTATCCTCAACGAGAGCGTCGAGTCGTTCCATGGCCCCACATATCCATTCGGAGACTTCATCGGAAGTGGACTTGACTGAGAGTGTGTCTTGACCATTGAGGACTTCGGCTTTAGTGGTCTCTCCGGTGTATTTGTCGAGACCTTCAGAGAAGAGCTGCATCCACATTTCGCGATGACGGACTTCCCAATCTTGCTTGCTCTTTTTACCCATACCACAACCTCAATTTTCTCATAAAACGAGAATATTCTCTTGTACTATGATATAAATACCTTTCTATCTGCGAATCTTCGTTCCCTTGTGTTGAGCTAGAGGTTGAAGGTATACTGTTGAAAGGGAGCCTTGTTACATCGTCGGCTAGAGTGCTGCACTCAATAAGACAAGTAAGCCTGGAACGGTTCCCGTGAAAATCATCCTAACAATTCCTGTGGTGATAAGTCCTCTCTTATGGCCGGGAATGTCTTTTTGCCAACGGAACCAGAAAATTACCAAGATGAAACCAAGAAATCCAATTACTACAATAAAGGCTAGTAATATCGTGGTGTACCAGCCGAATACCACCCAGAACACGGGATCGACGATAACAGGGTACAGAAGCCATAATAGCCAGCCTCCAATGGCAATCATGAAAATCGAGAAGGGAATCTGTAACCAAGTTCCAACCTATATCAGGGTTTGAGAAGTACTATCATCTGTCATTCCATATCACGACTCTTACAATTACTTTGAAGTGAAATTTACTGGACTTCGTAGAAAGCACTTTAAGACTCTTCCGCCTTGTTGAGAACGAGATTGCAAATGCTTTTACAGAACATTCAGACATATGGAAACACATGACACCTGAAAGTTATGAGCAAACAAGTGGTGGACGTGGACCCATTGTCGGATTAGCGATTGGAATTATTCTACTATATGGCTTCGGTTTCTATAATCTCTTCTTTCTGGCTTCTCCCTTCTTTCCAATGATAATCAGTATCATCACTGTTGCATTTCCTTGGCTCGCTGGCTATTGGTGGGCCATACTAGCATTTGCTATTATATTAGTCGCACTTGGACTCGGGCTGGCCTATCTCGTGCTCCAGTTGATGAAACGCGCTGCTGCAGGAACACTAAAGGTTCTCTGGCTGCTCCAAGCAGTATTCATGATTGCCATTGGAGTCTTCATGTTTCTTTTCCTTGGACCCTTTGGTATCTTTGGTCTTATGTTTCCCTTCTTTGGTCTCCTGCAATTTTGGGTCTGGTTCCGCCGTCGTCAAAAAATCGAACGAGCCGGCAAACTCGTCGAATTCACAGCCCAACTGCTACTAGAAGAAAAGCAGATGTTTATTATTCCACTTGTAACAGCAGTGTTTAGTCTACTCACAGGCATTCTCATGCTGTCAACCTATGGAGCCATGTATGTTTGGCTCCCCATGATCGGCATTTCCTCGGATTCGTGGATATTCTTTCTGTTAACTATCTTAGTTGAGATTCCCTATTTCTTCGTGTATTTCTCCATCTTCTACATCTTCGACGGGATTAACGTCTCAATTGCCCATACCTGGTATCGCAATCAGGATCCGAACCTTGGTGAAGCGACCCGTGAAATGCGAGGTGTTATGGGAACCATTGTTCGATTTGCGGCAGTTAGAACCGCAGTCGCTGTTGCTCAGAGCACCGCACAACGGGGTGGGCAACGCCAAGGTGGCATATGGGCACTTGTCGGTTCTATTGCTAGCCGAATCATTGGGGCCGTGTTTTACTACCTAACGTACTTTACACTACCTTCAATTATTATTGAGAAACGTGGTCTGG
Organism: Candidatus Hermodarchaeota archaeon; assembly: GCA_016840595.1. Next base: position 4,254 of record JAEOSA010000112.1, read on the forward strand.
TTGACTCGGTTAAACGATCTGCCCGGGTAACCTGGAAATATTTAGTTGATGTATACATTTCTGAAACTGGTGTGTCAACGGTATACAGTTTCTTCGGAGCGCTGTTGAGTTTAGGCTTCATCGTTGTGGGATTCTTGTTTGGCTATTTCATGGGGATATTTCTCGTGGGCGATCTCATCTTTGCATTGATCATTGGAATCATATTTGCCATCGTCTTCGTGATCTTCGCAGCTATTCCCAGCTACTTCATCTTCCGACCCTTGAACACAGCATACAAGACTTTCATGTTCTCTTATGCTCTTGATGAAGAAAGTGGGTTCTCTCTTCCCAGCCGGTTACCCAAAGCTTACCGTGATACAATTGAAGAAGCTCAGAGCGAATGGGAAGCATCAGGTAAGGAACGCAAGATAGTACAACCGCCCAGCGAATGGTAGACTCCATTCTCAACCATCATTCGAATATTGCTTCACCTTGATAGCCATAGCTATTGATGAAACCTCGAAAAAAAGTGTGTTTCACCTTTTAAGAGGGATAGCTTTAAGATACAACTATTCGCGAATCTAAATGGTACTAGGCTCAAAGGCTTTCCTCAACAATCTAGCGAAAACTCAGCTAATTTCCAACGGGGTATAATAGTGGTCAACCTAGTTCGATATCGCATTTTTGGGAGAGTAGGACTGAACCTCATATTCGCAGTTTCATTTGCTTTTGTTGGATTTTATCTGCTTTTCCCGGACTTTCTGACATTCTCAACCAATATCACGAACATTGCACTTCATGCACTCTTTGGCATACTCGCCATGCTAACAGGGGCTATGGCTGTTTTCCGGTCTCGTCGAGAACATCGGGTTTCCAGTGTCCTGCTTTCCGCGGCGTTTCTTTTCCTTGGAATGCTCCATCTTTTGGGAGCATTGTTTCAAATGTACAATCTCGCCATAGCTGGTTCATATCGTCCGCCTCATCTCCTGTTCTTAGACCTTCTGGAATTTACGATTTTTATCAGTCTAATTTCTATCGCCGTGTTAACTCGATTGTTTTGGGATCGCGAGGTAAATCCGAATAAATCCTGGTTCTACGGGTTAGGGCTTATTTGTAGCCTATTAGGGTTCTTTGGCGTTATGTACCTGTTCGCTCATCTAATCCCTTACAACATCATCTGCTTTCTAACCATGTATCTTACTGGTCTTTTGATAGTTTTCATTGGTTTGGTTGTCTATTTTGTTTTTAAATCCCCTGAACTTCGTAGCCAGTTTGACCAATTATGGATGTTAACCGCATCTCTCTTGTACGCACTGACTTTACCCTTTATTCTGACCTCCTTATTTCTCCCTGTTCAGGTCTGGACCCCCGCAATCATTTGTGTGGGGTTTGCCCTCATTGCATTTAATCTGGCTGTATCGATTCCCGAATTGCGGCAAATTGGAATGGAGAAACAACACGCCTTTCTCTATGCCTTCATTCTATCTGCATTTGCTTTTTCTCCATTCTTATCAGCATTTCTACTAGAGTATCTCGTAACCACCGGGTTTATCAATTATCAACTATACGTCAGTATACGTCTTGGAGCAGTCATCATCTCACTGGGCATTGCACTCCTTCTCCTCATTTATTCACGACAAAAAATGACCCGTACCCTCCTTCCTCTCATGTTAGCCTTTGTCTTTTGGGCTCTTATTGAAGCTTTTCTTTTGATATTCGGTCCTTATGATGCAGTGTTTCATGAATCGGAAGTACCCTACATCATCGGTTATATCGCTGTGTTAGTGTTGTTAGGTTTATCCGTGTATTGGAAACAGCGACCTCCAAAACAGATGATGGAACAGATTCCTTGGGGTCGAATTATCGGCGGTATAACTGGGCTCTTTATCGTTCTAGGGATAAGTGTATACCTGGAAAATTTCCTATCGACAGTAAGTCCTATTATTCAAGCAAATCCATTTGATTCAACCTTTCTGTTGATTTTGAGTTTTGTGAATATTTTTTTGTTTGCTGCCTTAGGGTATCTCTATCTGAGGGATGCAAGAGGGCAAATTACGATTGGACTCTTAGCATTTAGCTTCTTGATGCTCTGGATTATCCCAGGAATTTTAAAGGCAAATTTTCCGATGTGGGATATGGGCTGGTGGGCGGCAGAGTTCCTCCTTTTGGGAGGGTTATTAATTGCCCCATTCGTTTTTGGTATTGCATATCTTCGCACGCTTCAGGTGACGGAAGACTCTGAAAAACGGGCAAAATTGTACTCTGATATCCTTGCGCATGATATTAGCAATTA
>JAEOSA010000011.1 GCA_016840595.1 Candidatus Hermodarchaeota archaeon
GATATCATCCCCTACCATCACAATCGATTCATATTTCTCTTGTAATGCCTGGATGACCTTCACCTTATCCGCGGGTAACAACTCTGCATAGACTTCCTCAATACCCACCTTAGACGCAATAGCCCTGGCTGTTTCTTCATTATCTCCAGTTAACATGACAGGCGAAATCCCCATTTTCTTCAAAATCGAGATTGCTATAACCGCAGACTGACGCACTACATCTTGAACCGCAATAATACCAATCACTTCGTTTTCTGTGCCTACAAGCACCACCGTTTTGCCCTCTCGTTCAAGTCGATCAATTCGTTCTCGTGAAAAAGCAATCCCCTGGTCAGTGAATAACCGTTCACTTCCCACTAAGAACTCCTCTCCATGGATCGTTCCTGAGACGCCACGACCGGGTATCGCACTAAAATTCTTCACAGGCAGAACTTCCCCGCCGGGGTTTGCAATCTTCTCAACGATTGCCTGGCTAATGGGATGCTCGGAAAACGTTTCTAATGAAGCTGCAATTTCGAGGACCTCTTTAGTGGATCCATTGACAGAAACAATATCAGTAACCACTAGCTGCCCCTCAGTCAATGTACCAGTTTTATCAAACGCTACAACTTTCACATTTCCCAATTCCTCGACATAACGGCTCCCCTTAATCAACACACCATTCCTGGTTGCGCTAGTGAGGGCTGACACCATCGCCACAGGAGTTGATATCGCAAAAGCGCAAGGACAAGAGATAACCAAGAGTACAAGTCCTCGGTACACCCATTCAAACCATGGAACACCCAATAACAAAGGAGGAAGTATTGCCACGAGCAGAGCGAGAAGGACAATCGTCGGTGTATAATATTTAGCAACCTTGTCGATGTAATGTTCAGTGGTTGATGTCTCCTTCTGCGCCTCTTCAACCAAAGTCAAGATTTTTGAAAGCACCGTTTTATCAGAAAGCTGCGTAACCCGAACCTCAAGGAAGCCTTCATTATTGATAGTCCCTGCATACACATCATCGTTGAATTGTTTCATCACAGGAACAGACTCACCCGTAATCGGTGCTTGATTCACACTCGAAGTTCCGCTACTCACAGCACCATCTAACGGGATTTTTTCACCCGGACGCACAACCACAATCTCATCGGTTTTAACGTCATGAACATGCACACTAACCTCTTTACCAGCTCGTTTTACCGACGCAATTTCAGGAGCAAGTTTCATCAGCGATGCAACTGATCGCTGAGCCTTCTCCTTGGCCCTACTTTCGAGGAACTCCGCGATGAAGTATAACATCATCACCGCAGCCCCTTCTGCTGGATGACCGATGAGAAAACTCGCAACCGCGGCAATGGTCATCAAGAATGCAATGTTTAATCGATGACGGAAGATGAGGCCTGAAATTCCAGCTTTAGCGATGTAGAATCCAGCAATAGACGCTGTGAAGAAAAATAGTACCAGTGCAAACACTTGGAGACTAAGTAGAAATTCGAAAACAAGACCAATAAAAAAAAGGATAATAGAAACAAGAATAATGAGAAACCGTTGATCACTCCACAAGGACCCACGGGTTATGACTTGTGAATAATCCACTTCACAAGTGCTACAGGCATTTTCTTCAATGGGTCCATGCAAATTCAATCCCTTCAGGTAGTCAGACTATTGTTATTGAGAGAGGAAAGAATTGGACATTTATTAGCCTAATGCTAATCCAATGCCGATTTATAATAAATTTTATTAATCTCAATGATTTAGTTTATTAAGGTGACCTCATGCCTATCGTCAGCATATCCCTCACTACAGAGTTATTGAAACAGTTGGACAAATTCATAAAACAACGAGGATACTCGAGTCGATCAGAAGCAATCCGTGATGCGGTCCGATCCACCATTTCAGAATTTGAGTTGAGCAAATTTGAGCAAGGTCGAGTAACCGCCACTATCACAGCCATCTCTGTTCATGAATTGCCCGGAGTGGATGAGCGCTTAACTCGACTCCGCCACAATTATAATCACATAGTGTCAGGCAACATGCATCTGCATTTAGGTGAATCCTATTGCCTGGAAGTATTCATCACCGAAGGCGAAGCCGAAACTGTTTTAGAATTCATCAGTCGCATCCGAGCTATGCGAGGTCTTCACCAAGTCAACTACACGATTATGCCCTTATCAAATGAATAGACCGCATTCACAATTTTCTTGGTAAAGGCAATCATTCGGTTTTGGGTTTGTGTTTTTGGTAAGAAAATGGTCCCGTTATGAGTCCATGCGACTAGCCTGTTTGCACGTGAACTTGGTGCTTGATTGATTAACCTCAAGATCTGAATGAAGTGATCTACATCATTTTCATTATTTTCTATCCCAAAGCTAACTCGGATTAGCCCAGGTAGTAAAAGATTGGTCAGTTTTGGAAGTACAAGAAGGAAAATTCTTGCAGCAAACATTCTGACAGGGTGGATTCTCAAAACGTGTTGGACGAGTAAATGGGCACAGAAACAACCATTCCGAATACCAATCCCACCCCATTCAGCTAACTCTTTAGCAACAAGATTATGCGGCACTTTTTTCAAACTAATCACAATTATTCCGCTACGTTGACTGAATCTCGGGGATTTGGGATTTTTCACTCCAAATATTTCAACATCAGATAACTGGGCAAGGCCTTGAAGCAAACGATGAGTTAACATTCGCTCCCACTCCTCAATCACATTCATATCAATTCGTTTCAGAAGGATTAACGCCTTACCCAGAGTGGCTATGCCAACCACATTTTCTTCCCCGGATAACCTAATTTTCGAAACGTCATCAGAATTGTGATTGATGAGTTCCTTCTTCACAACAAGAGCACCGCTCCCGAAGGGAGCATACACTTTGTGACCAGAAAAGACAAAGTAATCAATGTCTAGTTCGCTCAAAGAAATGTGACGATGGGCGACGACTTGTGCTCCGTCAACTAAAAGGCGTGCACCATACTGATGAACAAGCTGGCTAATGGCTTGGATATCGAAAATCGATCCAAGAACATTGGATGCCCCACTTACAGCTACAATTCGAATCCGTTTCGCACCATACCGGTAGAGCTGATTGTACTCCCGTAAAATACGTTCAAGTTCATCCAGGTTCAGAAAACCTTCATCATCTATAGAAACCCGACGAACTGAAGCCTCTGAGATGTACCTCCAGGGAAGTTCATTCGAATTGTGTTCCTGCAAAGTTGTAAGGATTACAGGTGTTGAACCATCATCAGAGTCACGGAAAAGAAATTGTGCTACAATATTGATGGCTTCAGTTGTATTGGAAGTGAATAGAATTTCATAATCGTTGAGTGGTGCTCCCAAGAATTCCGCACAAATTTCTTTAACACTAGTAACGACGTCTCGGTGGACATTCTTTGGCTGCCAAAGTACATGTTTTGCCACACGCCAAATTGGCTCAAAGGTCGGTGTACTAGCAGCATTATCCAAATTACTGTACGGCTGCTCTCCCTCTATAGTTGGCACACGAACATCATGACCAACAAGTGACACCCTCAGTTTTTGGAGCAATGCCTTCCCGGAGAATCTTTCCAATTCATCCTTATACAAAATCTCTTGCGCAGTCGAAATCGGACTCCCTTGCATTTCGAAGGTGTTTCTCCCAAAATGCCTGACTAACTGAAATCCCTTTGCAAGGGCAATAGCATTGACAATACTTGGTGTTCCTGCCTCAAATCTTGCAGGAGGATTAGCCCAGATGACGGATTTGGAATACACCATATTGACAGTTCCCCCACCCATCTGAAGTAAAGCCCCTTTGGGCAACGCTCTGCGTTCAATAGCCAGCGCTCCAATCCCCAATGGCAGACCGATATCACGACTGGAAACCCTCTGAATTTGCCTCGATTCGAAATATTGTTCCAGTGAATCCAATCGCATTGGAGATCCAAACACAATCATATATTGGGCTTTGTCCAAATTCATGTATTCAAGAATAACGTCCCTGGCACTCTCAAATAGAGCCGTAGTCACCATGGAGTTATGACCCGAACCGCGATGGACATTGGAATAGGTCTTTAATGTCATGTAGATACTTCTCTCCAATTCCGCAGAGGCTTGAGTGAATACTGAATTCGAACGATCTTCAGCCATGATGATACAGCACAGTACAATTGGTAGTCATAAGATAGAATTCTAACAAGTACAAATACTCTGAGGAAGGGAAGAATTTGAAACAGCTATCTCCTATATATTATCGTGATAAGTAGAAAGAAACATCAATCCTTTTACTTAATTGAACATCTACTAAATACAACGAGTAGAAAATTTACTCAAACAGAAACCTAACTGAACATTGCCCCTCGTTAGGCACAACAAAACGAGAGGAGCTATTCTTCTTCGAAGAGTTCAACTTTCTTGAGACGAATTTCATCCCGCATAGGGTTAGCTGCCATTAAGAAGTATTCTCCACCCTCGAGCTTCATCATCTCTCGGATCTGTTTAGGAATGACAACATGATAAGACGAACCATCAGGACGCATGTAACCCTTCACAATAATACGTACTTTCTTTCGCACGTGGTGGGGCGGGCGATGATGAACAGTAGGCTCAGGCGGTTCAGTAGGTTTAGGAAGTTTTTCTTTTGACATTCTAATCACACAACACATTTATGTTAATTATACCCAGTATAATCAGTAGTATCATTATACTCAGTAGATTTTAAATCTTTCCATTCAGAAAACCTTCAAAAACCCATAGACCATACACTTCGCCAATACACCACCATAGGAGAGATCCCCCATTCCAATCGAAGCCATCTTCTTTGATCACGGACGCACCCTCGCAAGCGATTTAGCCATCGAAGAGATGAACCGCGAATTCATCTGGCCCAAACTCCAAGAAATCGGAGTCCAAGGCACTTACGATGATTTCAATGAAGCAAAGGAACAAGTGCTCGATAAAAGCGAACAAGAGTATATCGCCGCACCCATCAAACCCTTTTCCGAAGTCAAACCCTTCCTGAAATACCTCGTCGACCAGATGGGCTTCACGGATTTCACCGTTGAACAACTCCGAGAAATAGAAGGGGAAGGCTGGGAATATATCGGCAAAAAAATCACTTGTTTCCCTGGAACACGTGAAGCGCTTCAATGGATTCGGAATCAAGAGTTGAAACTAGCGGTTGTTTCCAACTGGTATCAAAAGATGATTGAGAATTATTTACACCAGTTAGAAATTCGACATTTCTTTGACACCATTATAACCTCAGAGAAGGCAGGAGCCCTCAAAGCCGATTTGAAACCATTTCAGATGACCCTTGACGAACTTAATGTATTACCAAACAGAACCATACATATTGGTGACAACGTTCGCCATGACGGCTCCTGTCGTCAATTGGGCATCAGATACATCTATAGTACATGGCACCTTGCAGAGCATCCAGAAGAACCTACTCTAGCTGTGTCTGAGAATTTGTATGACTATACTGTAGCGACCTACCCTCAATTAATAGATTTACTTCAGAATATAATTTCAGTTCAACAATGACCATAGTTCCTAGGGATTTGAAGATTAGATGAATATGTAGACATAGACCTCGTCAATAACATTAGCACTAGCAGGATCAAGCGAATGTCTCCGGCGTAAACCGCTTGACAATTAGTATGATTTTGAGTTGTTTTCAAATTTCAGTTTCGCATTGCCATGATAAAGTAGATGAAGGCAAAGAGCCAGACGATTACAAGACCTGTAAGCCAGATTTGATCCCAGACTGAGGGAGAGATCCCGTATCCTAAGTACTGCAATACGAGATTGATTATACCCCAAATCATTATGAGTAAACCAGTTGGTGCAGCGATGATGCTAATTTCATCGCGTGTCGTCCAGATAGCATATCCAATAATTATGTAGATAATCATGTAGAATATCCAGAAGAGCCAATTGAGTATTAGATTTGCAGTATTGTAATCTAGAAAAGTGAGTAGTATTCCATATAAAACACCAAGCAGATTCATTATTACGAGTATCTCCATGACAAGATAGAGTATCACTGCAATAAGAAGGAACTTCATTCCAGTTTCACGGTAAAGGGCGAGTATTCCAATAACTACTAGGATACTTCCGAGAACAACAGTCCAGCTTACAATTTCACTGATATAAAGAGATAGTAGCATCGCATAAAGCATGTATGCATTTATCATTACAAGAATTAGGCTTCCGATGGCACCAAGTCCAAAGAGAATGTTATTTGTAGAATCCTTTCCCATAAGATGATCACCTCAAAACGAATTGAATGGTTCTTGAGGGAGAATCTCTTGAGATGAACTTCTATAAAATCCTTTGAGGAAAACATATGCCATCGTACCCATTGATATTTTGAAAAGTTCAGTCTGACGGATTTGTACCCTTCAATTTTGTAGCTTCTTCTTCGCGGAGTGGAGCTTTCATGATTTTTCCAGTAGGATTCTTGGGTAGTTCTGAGCGAAACTCGACATATTGAGGGACTTTAAAATCTGCGAGATTTTCTCGGCAATGTTGAAGGATTTGGTCCTCTGATGCGGTGTGGTCTTTTTTCATCACGATGAAGGCTTTGGGAACTTCACCATAGATTTTATCATACACGCCGATAACCGCGGCTTCTGTGACCCCCGGGTGGGCATAGAGCACTTCTTCGACTTCTCTTGGATAGATGTTCTCACCCCCGCGAATAATCAGATCCTTCTTCCGACCTACAATGTAGAAGAAGCCATCGTCATCCACGTAACCCAGGTCTCCGGTATATAACCATCCATCTTTGAGAGTCTCAGCGTTTGCTTCAGGGTTCTTGAAGTAACCTTTCATGACGTTATCGCCTTTGCAGAGGATTTCACCCGTTTCCCTGGCTGGCATTTCATTCCCGGAATCATCGACGATTTTCATTTCGGTATCGGGTAGTGCAACGCCAATGCTGCCAACTTTGCGTTTATCTTCGGTTTCTGTAGGGAGCGGGTTACAGGAGGAAGCACAGGTTCCTTCGGTGAGTCCGTATCCTTCGACAACGTTACACTTGAAGGTGGATTCAAACGCTTTCATCACTTCAATAGGGAGGGGTGCTGCACCACAAATAACCCATTTTATTGAAGACAAGTCTAACCCTTCATAGGGCATTCGTAGGAGGATGGAAAGAATGGTTGGAACAGCACTAAAGGTGGTGGCACGATATTTTGCAACGGTTTCCCAATGGGTCTTAGCGGAAAATCCAGAGGTGAGGATGGTACTTGCTCCAAGTGTGAGGGGAGACATGATGGTGACTATCTGAGCATTCACATGGAAGAGGGGTAAGATGAGCATGAATCGATGATCTTCACTAGCGTCTATATTCAGATGGCCGATGATCATCTCTGCGTTCCGTTTGATGTTGAAATGGGTCTGCAATACCCCCTTTGGAAATCCAGTGGTTCCAGATGTATACAGAATGGCAGCGGGATCCTCTTTTTCATCAATGGTCACGGATCGTGGCGCAGTTGCTGTTGATTTTTCCATCAGGTCGTGATAATTAAGAGAACCTTCAGTAGGTTCACCAATGACGATAACATGTTCTAAACAGGGGAGATCATTTCGTATGGCATTCACAATTTCCATAAAACGTGGAATCGTCACGAGGATTTTAGCCTCTGAATGTCCGACAACAAATTTAATTTCTCGCGCTTTGAACAAGGCATTTACTGGTCCAACAATTGCCCCAAGTTTGGGAAGCCCCAAATAGAGGTAGACATATTCTGGCATATTAGGAAGTAAAACGCTGACAACATCTCCCTTGCGAATGCCCAAGTCATGGAGCATATTTGCAATTTTATTGGTGATTTCATTTAATTGAGCATAAGTCACCGTGTCATCTTGCCAGTACAGGAAGATTTTCTCTGGATACTGTTGAGCTTGTTTTTCAACCAAATTTCCTAGAGTCATAATTCCTTCCTCCAAATGCAGTTATGGATTGGATGATTATCAAGTATATTACTCGGTTTGTAATTTCATTTTCTTGGTTTCATCTTGTACTGCATCATAGTATTCGATGTCACCTAGATTCCCTTCGGTTTGGTCCTTCCATTTGACCTTCACCGGCATTCCTACATAAACGTCCTCGAATTGAACCTCAGGATTTAGTTGGGCTAGAAAGGTGGTATCCGCTCCATCCTGTCGTATTGCTATCACAGGGATGGAGTGCATTTCTCCAGTTGTTTCATCTTTTACGTAATTTGCTGTGAACGTAGCGACAGTACCCGTGTCACGTAGGGCTACCCATTGGTCAGGTTGCACGAGACATTTCCCACATACTAGTTTAGGTGGAAAGCTTACAGTATTGCAACTTCGGCATTTCAATCCGATTAACCGTTTCTTCTTTAACGCCTGAAGAAAGGGTTCGAAATGAGTAATGTTGAATTTATAGCGACAAGAAGACAGCGGCCATTTTCCTGGCATCTGGCGCGTTTTCCCATACTCTTTTTTGATATATTCAAGTTTCACCATTTCATTCCGCCCTCCATTTTCGTCGCGGTTGATCACTCAATACCGTGAGTGTCACGAAGTTAATGCAGCCACCCCACCCATGACCAATCGATGAATGAACAGTCTTAGGAACCTGATTTTCAGCCTTACCCATAATCTGCAATGCAGCTTCGGCAACTCGCTCTAATCCGGAAGCACCGATGGCGTTGGTTGAATTGACGCCTCCAGAACAATTCACGGGTAACTCGCCTTTAGGAGCTGTTGAACCATCTCGATAGCGAAGGTGGGCGGTATTTTCCTTAAATAACCCCAATCGTTCTAACCACATCAGTTCTTGATTGGGAAACGGTGAATAGACTTCCACGTAATCAATTTCCTTTTCTGGGAACGAAATCCCCGCTTGAGAATAGGCTAGCTTGGCTGATTCTACAGCCCCTAGTTGTTCGCAGGGATCTAGTTGCCCTGCCCCTGCACCTCCATACCCAACTATGCCTGTTTCATTGGCTACACTGGCTACGCCATTTACATACGCAGGAATATCAACGGTGTCATTGGCGATTTCTTCAGTAGTAAAGAGCACTGCACAGGCACCATCGGATGCTGGAGTCACCATCCCAAATCTGAGTGGAAAGGAGACATATGGCGTGGACATAACCTGTTCGATAGTATAGTCTGGCATCTTGAGGTGGGTCCACCAGTTCTTGGCAGCGTTTCGACGATTTTGGACGACAACACGGGCAAGATCTTCTTCGGTGCAACCACTTCGTTTCATGTAGTTTATGGCTTGATAGGAGGCAATACCAATTGCAGCCCCAGCACCAAAAATACGCATAGCATTCTCTGCTGGTAGACCTAATGCATTCACAATGGAAATTTCACCTAAGGCTACAGATGATAAACCAACGCTGGTGCTCCCACAGGATTGTTGCTCGAATGCAACGGCCAACACTGTTTCAATCCCAGGTAACCCCGCTGCGACATGGTAATAACCAGCAATGGCTACTGACCCGCCTGTGGTGCCCCCAGTTGTTACTCGGATTAATGGCTTGTCACGGGCTCCAATCCAATCGGTCATCCATAATTCAGGAAGGTTTGCTCCCTCAAAGGCAGGCATATTTCCCATCACGATTGCATCAACAGCTTCCATCTCAATGTTTACTTTATGTAAGCAATCTTGAATCGCTTCGTTGACTAATTCAGCCATATTCACATCGGATCGTTTGGAAGCATGTTCACTGAAACCCGCACTTACTATCGCTGGTTGTTGTCCACTCATTTTCGCCCACCTCCTTCTAGCACAAATAGAATATTATTTTGAGCACAGAAGCCGATTTGACCCGAGGCCACAGCACGGTGAACCGCTTTAACCTGATGACCAGCTGCTTCACCATGAATTTGCTTCGCTGCTTCAATTAATCGAATCATGCCCGTGGCGCAGGGTGTATTTCCGCTCATCGCACCACCGGAGGGATTAATGGGCAATTCTCCGCCAATTTCTGTTGACAATGACGCCCCTTTTCCAGGTTTACAGAATCCCAAAGCCTCAGAGAAAATCATCTCTTCGTGGGCAAAGTGCTCAAATAATTCCGCAACATTGATATCCTTTTTTGGGTCTTTCACTCCCGCCATTTTATACGCCATTTGTGCAGCATGTTTCATTGATCGGCTTTGTGTGAGGTCTCGATCACCCAGATAGTAGGCTTCTTGAGAATAGCCTATTCCGGTAATCCACACGGGATCATCACGAATCTTCAAGGCTTGTTGTTCTGGAGCTAACAGGATACACGCGGCACCGTCACAGGGATGGGAATACATCAATTCTGTGACCGGGGAGCTGAGTACATCGGCTCTCAAAACCATTTCAATTGATGCTGTTGGTAACTGGGATTCAGGTAAAGCCAGCTCATTTGATGCAGCATTTCTCCGATTCTTTACTGCTACTTGAGCAATGTCTTCAGCAGAGACATTGAAGTGGTTCATGTACGCTCGCATCTGAAAAGCGCCAGCAGTCATGTCGTTGATCAATTCGAGTGGACGTTCAAAGGTGGGATCTGTGGAAAGAAGTGTGGACGAACTATAGGGATAACAGGAGGGCATGCTCCCACCCCAAACAAGCACTAACTTATGATGACCTGTTAACGCCCGGAGTAGACCATAATGAACAGCAAAAGCGCCATCCATTTCGACCTTGGTCTCATCTTTCATGTATCCCCCTCCAGCTTCTACGGTGAAGCAATTCGAGATGGTTCGTCCATCATAGTAGTCATTAGTAGCACTGACCACGGAAGTGACATCCTTGTGCTTCAAGTCCATACTATCGAGGGCACCCCTAACAGCTTGGAAAATCAGTTCATACCGACCCATATTATGATCAAGCGCAGGGGGAACCTGATAATATCCTACAATGCCTACCTTGTTCACTTTTCTCTCCCCTCTGCCTTTCTAAAGCCCTTGATATCTGAAGGATGACCTTTCAGCTCATCAGCCCAGACAACCCGAACCTTCATACCAATCGACAGGTCTTTTTCTTGAAGATCAAGAAGCGGATAAACAACCGCTGTATCGGTTCCATCAAATCGCACCATTCCTATCAGAGTGGTATCGGGAGTTTTTTTCTGCTCAGCTTCAGACACTGCAATCCTTGTTGTTGTGAAATTCTGTAGTGTTCCAGTATCTTTTAGTTCAATCCAGTAATCATCCAAATCTATGGTTTTGAAACAGGTTCCACAAACCTTCCTGGGAGGCACGAATACTTTGTTGCAAGTTGGACATTTATTTCCCAAAATCTGCTTGGTTTCGAGTCCATCATAGAATTTGTCCATGTATTTGCCAACCCAGAAATTGTAATCTGCCTGGACAAAACCAGTAGTAATTTCAACTCGTTTCTTTGCCATTGGACTCACTTCCTATCGTACGTTTTATTGAATTTGTTCAGGATTTGGTGAGCTTCGTTCATGATTTTGGAGATTAAGTCTTCACATGTGAGTAAATCGTGAATTCGGAGCGAAGCTTGTCCTGCCCATATTGCACCATCTTCAATGTTTCCTTCAGGACCCTTTGCCCGGTAGGTCCCTTCAGTCTCGAAGAACAATACATCCATAATAGAGATTTCACCCCGTTGCATCTTCTGAGTGAGCTCAAATAGTTCGAGCGAATAGCGGTTTTTCAAATGCCTTAATGGCCCATATACACCTTGAGTGACAATTGTAGCCGCTTTTTTCGGAAACTTCGCTGAGGAAGCAATGATTTCCTCCTTCACTTTATCATTAAACTCACATTCTTTAGTGACGATAAAACGAGTTCCCACATAGATACCCAAAGCGCCAAAGGCCAGCATAGCAACGAGACCCTTTCCATCACATACTCCACCACCACCAACGACAGGAACGTCGACCTCTTTTACCACCTCAGGAACAGCCACAAAAGTATGAATTGGCTCATACGCAACGTGCCCTCCTGCTTCATACCCGGTGACAATCAAGCCATCCACCCCAGATTTCTCGGCTTTCTTGGCATGGTAGACACTCGGAACCGTGTGAAACCGAAGCATCCCTGCGTCCTGAATTTTCTTCAGATGTGGTTGAGTAGGATCACCTGCTGAGCAGAGAACCATTTTCAGCTTTTTCTGGAGATTAGAATTCTTATCACGTTCCTCGAGAAGTGCATCCAATAGGAATGGTACATCAGGCTGTTCTGGGGCAACACGAAAATTGACTCCGAAAGTCCCCTGTGCTTTTTGTGCCACTTCACAAATCGCAGCCATCATTCTTTCTGTTACATTCTCAATCGCCCTCTGTTTAGCTTCTTCATTTTGAATGGCCTCGAAGAGGCCGTCCTCAAGGCGTGGTGCAGGATGGCTAACCATTCCGAATCCTCCTGCTGTAGCTACGGCTACTGCGAGATCTTTGGTGTCAAATGGACCCATTGCCGCTTGAAGGATCGGATACTCGATATCAAGCATTTCACAAATTCGCGTCTTGATCATAAAATCACCTAAATTGAGAAAGGAAGAGTTGCCGGTATTCACTTCTATCGGATTTCTGAAGGTTCTATTAGATGTAACTTCACTTAAAATCATGACTCGCGATTACCAATGGAAGCGAATGAAGATAACCAGGTGCTATGAGGAGTCCTATGATTCTTTAGGAGGTTCTTTGAAGGAGAAAGACATGATGATTTCTAAGACACGCTTCTGTTGCAAGAAATTAATGAGTTGGTCCACTTTCGAAGGACACATTTTACGTAACCGTTCAGCAGCCTCTGCATCTAAACCAAAAGCCTCCCGACGTTGAATCTCACCAGACACCTTTTCTTTGGCAACAGGTGCAGCGATATCCAAATCAGTCATTGAAATACTCTCGGATTCAAGCTTGTTGGTTAGGGCACCATATTCCTTATTGATCTGCTGTAGTAACGCCAGTTTTCGATTCAAATCAGTGACCAGATTATAGGCACATAAGGACGCAGCACAGCCCATGAGGTTATCTACTACATGGTCTTTCGGGTCTCCGGACATACTACCACGAGAGATAACAAGGAAGTGGTAAGTCAAAAGAATTGTCATATGTGATTCAAATTGTTGTTCAACTGTTGGAATGAAATCTAATTTCGATCACTTTCACAGTTTAGACCAATAGTTCAGCTCTAACATCATAATGTTGCGAACGAGCATCAAATCGAGAAAGCAATTCTCTGGCCCTAGGAGGAACAACTGCAGTTTCATAGTCTTCACCGGCAAAAGTTCGGACTGAATCAAGAGAATCGAACCACATGATAGTAATGAATTCCACCTCAGTTTCATGAGTTCGACGTAAGAGTTGAATCCCCTGGTAACCATGTATCTGACGTTCTTGAATACCTATGAAGATTTCGTTCTTTAATAGAGACTCATAAGCGTCAGCATTTGCATGCGTTGTCCACCCACGCCAAATTCGACTAATCATAATTTCTTGCTCCTTCTAACCAGATTGGATTGTTTAGAATTGACGACTTTTATAACAACTAGACGTCATAAAATTAACTTACACAGAGAGAGTTCCAAGTTTTGATGATTTTCTCTAGTGGGATTCCCATCAATTGGATTTTGGTACAGTCCGATTCACGATGCCTCTTTCAGCAGCGGTTTTATGAATCCTAACATTGAAAGGATTGATTCCCCCAATTTTCACAGCGTTGCAATCGAGGGTTAAGGGATCATGACAGGCAAGGATTGCATTAATCGTAAGCTTCATTACCAAGTTCTTAAGCGTCATGTTTGGCGACGCCTATGGTGAACCCTCTCGCTATATTCAGCATACCGGATTGGACTTGGGACTTGATTATCGCACTTGTGACCTTTGTTCTCCTCCTCATCCTAATCCGCATCAGCGATATGCTCCATCAACGTGGATCCATCCCTCTTTATGTTTCCCAAAAAGTCTTTTACATCTTTGCAGGCCCCCTCTTCCTGATCTGCTGTCTATTCTTTGCAAGCACTTACTTGAGCCGCTATATGGCGGCAGCGGTACCCACCCTCTTTCTACTCCTTTTCATTACCACCACGCTAGGTTATTCGAAAAATGAAGGATTTACTCGTGCCCTATCCCCCGAAGGTGAATCCTTTGGACTCCTTAAAAGACCCCTACTCTATGTCCTCTTCATGATTTTCGCAGCCTTATATCTCTGGTATGTTCCCCTCGATATCATGGGTACTCCACAGTTCAACATGTTTATCCCCACAGCATTTCTCATCATGGGACCATTGGCTGGCGGCAATAGCTTTGCCAACCTAATCGGTCGCCGGTATGGGAGACACAAATTCGAAGTGGTTGCTGAAAAGAGCGTTGAAGGTAGCCTCATCATGTTTTTATTCAGTCTACTGTTTACCTTTGTTCCCATTGGGATATATTGGCTCATCCTTGGGCGTATCTTTGAGTCTTTCAGTATCTTCACACTGCTAATCCCAGTGTTTGTTGTATCGGGCGTAACTACGATTATCGAGGCCCTGAGCCCACGGTATATGGATTACGTGTTGATTCCATTATCGGCTCTCATCACCATCACTTTCCTCTCTTGGATCGGTTTATACCCCTATTTTGTCATGTTTCCTCTACGAAACCCCTTTCTCCCATGACCGAAAATGCTTGGGTTGCCTGAATGCTAATCGATTGAGTAGATAAAGAGAAGATTATTATTGCATATCTCTTTACACATTTGAAAGGGAAGGGATGTAGTATGGTGAAAATACTACCTGAAGTTAAGATTGGTTATGGGAACCTTTACGAGATACTTATTGCACCTATCAAGTTGAAGTTGCTGTTAACAGGTATTGAGCTTAAGATATTCAATGAGCTTTCCAAACCAAAAACAGCTGATCTCGTGGCTAAGGCTCTGAGCACTGATTTTACTAATACAAGGTTTTTCCTTGACGGATTGGTAGCAATTGACTTTTTAGAAAAAAAGAAAGGGGTTTACAAAAACTCACCTATAGCTCAAACCTTTCTAGTTGAAGGAAGCCCAACATACCTGGGACGGATTCTACCCTTTATACAGCCCGACGCGCAGGTTTTCGAGAATCTCGCCAAACTGGTAAAAGAAGGCCCTCTACCACAACCAGAGACACCGCCGTTTTCGGAAGAGGCGGTGGCTCAGGGAATCGTCATGATGGCTGACGCGGAACAGGCTGGCTACGCTCAGGAAGCAGTAAAGATCGTGGTGGAACTACCTGAGTTCCCCTCATTCAAGAAGATGCTTGATCTGGGTGGCGGTCCAGGTCTTATTGGGATGGCAATAGTTGCTGAACACCCAAATATGAAGGCAGTAAATTTTGACCTACCCCCAGTCATCAAGGAAGCCAAGGTGTTCATTAAGGAGTATGGCATGGAGGACCGGATGAAGGTGCTTGCTGGAGACTTCAACCAGGATTCAATTGGTCAAGGATACGATCTGGTCTGGGCATCGGGTGTACTCCAATTTGCATTTGACATAGACTATATTGTGAAAAAAGTCTATGAGAGTCTTAATCCAGGCGGTGTCTTCGTTTCTCTTTATCCTTTTGCCTACACTCATGAGCGAACTAAACCTGAACCTGTCATCTTGGGTCTATTATCAATGGCTTTAATGGGACATGAAGCAGGAGCCGAACACGGATACATTGCCAAATCCATGAAGCGAGCTGGATTCAAATCTGTCTATTCACGGAGCTTGGACACTATGTTGGGACCAATGGACCTTGATATCGCCCGAAAATAGCTATGCCTTCTCCCTAAAATTTGATTTTACATGAATCGTTCATATCAGTGCTAGTAGTTGATTGATAGTAGGCGCAAAGATTAGTAACAAAGCGATGGCAGCGATAATTAGGATTAGCCATATGGCTAATCGAAGGCCATGGTGTGTTGTTGAAAATTGTTTTGAAATTAATTTGTATTCACTAGCTTTAGCTCGGTAGTATCGTGCAAGACCCTCATCTGTTATATGATGGACATTTTCGACCTCAGCTATGAGGTTTGAACGAAGGGCTTGTTTAATGTGCTGAACAATTCCTTGCCTCCGAAGTTCATGAACTCCAAAGGAAGCGTGGAAGCCGAAGTAACGATTCCCTAATGCAACACCTTTGAGGAACTTTTGATTAAGGTCATCCAGTGTAGCAGGACCTTCAATGAGTTGCGTTAGGACCCAATCAATGATTTTCGAATCAAAATGAGTATTGGAACCAAGTCGAATTGAATCAATACTCACCTCTTCACCAGAAGAAAAAAGCTCCTTTGCGGTGAGCCCCCCGTCCCAGAGTATGATTCCTGCAACCAGTAACGCAATTAACGAATCGACGAAATAAAAATGAAAAATGGAAAACATCAGACCAACTAGTACTCCAACTGTGAGTTTAATATGAGCCCCATTATCTTTTGCGTCGCTAAGAAAAGCGAGATTATTAGTCATTTTTCCAACAACGGTTTTATGGAGCATCAGCCAGACGTTCATCCCAATTGATAGGAATGAAATTAGAAAGGCATAGAAGTTAACATTGATGGGTTCATTAGCAAGTAATCCCAAAGCCCCATCAATAGCCAGAGTTACCCCGGTGAACAACATCAAACCAACGATAACAATAGCGCCTAAACGATCACGTTGATACCGAACGCTTAATCCAACAATACCCACTTTTACTAGATCCGTTAGATTCTCGATGCCTTCGAAGGTCATTGCAGAACTACCAACGATTGAACCAACATACAGTTTAGTAAATGAGAGAAATACTAAGAAAACAGCAGAAAGTGCGAGGACAACTCGTGCACTATAGAACCACTTCATATAGGTTCCCTGACGGAGAAGATAGAGACGCCCATCGGAGAATTTCAAGACCATCTTCCGTTAATTTCAGTTGACTATCTCTGAATTCTAATAATTGTGAATTTAGTCCTTGTTGAATTGCATCGTCAACATCGTTTGAGGTTATAGTGATTCGGCGCAACCGCATGGAAAAGAAATCGTCAAGATGTGCATAAAGGGCAGAGCGGGTTATTACCCCTTCATAAATGGCACATAGAACCGCGTAGAGAACAGAGGTGGCTGGTCCCTCTTTCAGAACTTGACGAACATTCCTTGGCAAAGGACCACGGGACTTTTGTAAGTCATCGAATTTCCAGGCTTCGTCTACACGTTTTCGTGGACTCCTTGTGGTAGAAACCCAAACTAACCTCCTTAAGAGTAATTATTTGCAGTTCCCTTTTTACTTTTCCAGTTCAACAGAAGAATCAGGAGAGATATTCTCAACCTCATAGACAACTTGGGCCAGAACTTCCAAGTATTTGGAATTTACAGTAGAAAGGAAAAGCAACTTATTTCCTATTGGAAAGATAGGAATCTGTCCGATGTCCACATATTTTTGACCAACTTTACCGCTAGCCAAAAAAGCCGGCCACGTTCTCCCAAAAATTGTGATATCTCCATCTTTGAGTTTCACATCAGTGAAAGGACCACCGACACGAATGTTATCCCGGGTTTTACGTCGCGCAAGATCTATGAAGAACTTCCTGCTGGTCTCATTGGCCTCAATATCATAATCAAATAAATAAACAATGAAAAACGCTTTGTTCTGACTCTCCCCCCCTCCTGAGATAGTTCCTGGAATACTTAGCTCATATGCAAAAACATCACAGCCAAAAGTTGTCATCCCTTTCTCCACAATTTGAGAAATGACTGTCCACCCTTCCTCTAAAATCAAGGTCTTGAAATAGGGCTGGATAAAAGGATCCAACGTTTCAAACGTAAATTCAATTCCCCGTTGATATAGTCGTTGAAAATGATCATGATACAAAAGATTCCGTTCTTCAACTTCGTCAAGATCTCTTCTCTTTTGTTCTATGATGCCACTAAAGAAACGTGTTGGCTCGCCAGCTACAAAGAGCGTGGCTTTCTTTGCGGTATTTGAGGGCCCTCCGATAATCACGGCGTTCTTCTCAATCAACCGATTTAAGATGGCATAAATGGTCGTCCGGCCTAGAGAAGTCTCTTGAACCAACTGTTTCACTATTGCACCATTTTTTCCATGCTTTACTAACGCGAAATAGATCAGTGCTTCTTCAGATGTAAATCCCAATTGTTCTATATTTTCAAGGAGCACTTGGTCAGAAATCAGAGAGGACATACTCAAGACTGTATCATTCTTGTATTTAAATATTTGTCAAAGTGTCATGACAACATAGACAGATTTATTAAATGCTGCCGATAATTTCACATCACACTGTCCAGTAGCATAACAACTCAAAAAATAACAGGGGCACAAAAATGAAGGAAAAAATAAAAAGAAAACTAAGCTGGAAAGATTGGATTAATGGAACGATCACAGGCCTTCTCTTTATCGGAGAGATCATAGTGTGTTTCTTATGGTTTAATTGGTTGAGAATCCTATGGCTTAACATCATTGGATGGATTCTGATTGGCATAGCATTTTTTGTGTTAGGAGGATTAGCTCGGATCACATTTAATAAATATGGTCAAGTACCGGAAAATGAAAGTTGGCTTAATACAACAATAGTGGTTGATCGCGGAATTTACTCAGTAGTGCGTCATCCCATCTATTTGAGTTGGTATTTTTATTTCTTAGGACTTATCTGCCTTTCACAGCATTGGCTAACTGTAGTGTTAGCGCCCCCAGCGTTTATTCTAGTGTATCTTGATATAATAAAAGAAGAAAAATCTAGTATCAAGAAGTTTGGAGATGCATACAAAGATTATATGCAGCGAGTACCCCGATTAAACATCTTCCGAGGAATTGCCCGAATATTTCGAAAGCACTGAGGTGGATTCTTCTGACGAGTGCATGTTACTTTGATTCGTCGAACAGCTTGTTGACGAATTTGCATCCACGATTTTCTGCAGGATTGTTTTCATCGAAAAAACACATTTTGGTGGGTTCCTCTTTTGAAAATTTCAGGCAACCCCAACATTGGCTGAACAACCGAACCTTGTGCTTCTCCCTGTACTCCTTGCATAATTCAACAGCTTTCTCCAGAGGAATGTTGTTTGACATGGATCCGCATTTCTCACTAGAAATATAATTACTTTGCTCGAATAGGACATTCAGTCATTTCGTTTCACGCTAACTTTAAATAAAACATCAAACGATACATAACAATTAGGCATGCCTAAATTTAAAACTGTTCAAATGATGAGGGAATACAATGCAACTTTTCGGGCTGGAACTGTTTCAAATACTAACAATTGGATTATTGAACGGGTGGATTCTTCTTGCCATCTTTTATAGCATTGAGCTTGTTTTGGTTCTTTCATTTCCAAAAGGCACGCGCAGACGCTTATTTGAATATGATCATTCTAAATGGACAAAACAGCACCGCATCATTCTCCTCATTGGAAAAACCTTTGCACTCATTATCATAATTCTCATAGTCTTTTCACCATTGAAACTTGGATCAACAGTGTTTTATCTCGGGATGATTTTCTACATCATTGGAGTAGCGGGTTTTATCATGGCAATTATCAATTACAGAAACACACCAATAGATCAACCTGTGACCCGTGGATTCTATCGATATTCACGTAATCCACAAGTGCTTACAATTTTGATTATCATGCTGGGCATAAGTCTCACTGTGGGTTCTGGGATTTTCCTTATCGTCCTATTACTGTCTGCAATCCTTAGTCGCGTACGTATTATTGAAGAAGAGAAAGCCTGCCTTGAACAATACGGTGACGCTTATCGAGAATACATGGAACGTGTACCACGATATCTCATTATTCGAACAAAGATACCCGAATAGCTATTCTTTTTGTAGGCACCCGTTTACTAAACTTCAGCAACCTTAGAAACACAAATCACGACGATACCGAATATAAGCAAAAATAAACAACAAGTCATAAAAACTAAGAAAATAGGTATAACGAAAGGTGAACGAAATGGTAAGGGTTATTGTCATTTATGACACAAAGTATGGCAACACAAAACTTGTAGCGGAAAAGATCATGGAAGGAATAGGCGAAGTCGAGGGAATAGACACTGCTACCAGTGATGTCAAGGACACTGATCCTAAAAAAGCAGCCGAGTATGATGCAATATTGATAGGGTCACCAACGCATTTTGGGGGACCTGTTAGGGGCATTAATAAGTTCATTGATAAACTTGGCAAACTAGATTTGAAGGCGAAATGGGTTGCTGTTTTCGATACCTATTTGGGAGAAGACTTCGAAAAGTCTGTGAAGAAAATGGAGAAGCGAATAAGCGAAAAGGTGCCCAGATTGAAGCTAATAACTTCTGGCCTGTCAATAAGGGTTGATGGAATGAAGGGACCAGTCACAGAGGGAGAGTTCCCCAAATGCAAAGATTTCGGAAAGAAAATAGCAACTCAGCTTAAGACTTGACGCGGGAGTTATCGGAAATAAGATCGAATCTGGTAATATCTCTGTCTAACGATTCTGTTTAATCATGATGTTGTTGATGGAGCACCCGCAGCTTAATTAATCTCATGGTTAGCTGAGCTAGTAGAGAACGAATTTGGGCTTTTTAAAAAATAGTCTCAGGTTTTAAGCAGGTTTAGGATACGGATAAGTCAATTTGCATTTTGCTAACACATGTTAGAAACACTAAACATCACCGTTTTCTGGTTAGGTTTGTCAGTGCTAATAATTAGGAAGTAAAAACCTTTGCCGATTAGGAAGAAGTAATGAATTTTAAAGTTGAATAGCACTCTTACTAATCAATCAAATTTTGGAGGATTAAGTATTGGCAAAGAAAAAAAGACTAAAACCCACAACAACAGATGCCGGGATCCCGGTAGCCAGCGATGAGTTTTCTCTTACCGTAGGGCCTGATGGCCCAATTCTGCTGCAGGACCACTACCTGATGGAGCAGATGGCCAACTTTAACAGGGAAATGATTCCAGACCGCCAGCCCCATGCAAAGGGATCCGGGGCATTCGGATACTTTGAGGTGACCAAGGACGTCAGCGCTTATACAAAGGCAGCCGTGTTCCAACCGGGCACGAAGAC
>JAEOSA010000340.1 GCA_016840595.1 Candidatus Hermodarchaeota archaeon
CAAACATCTCCGGGCGGATGTCGTCTACGCTTGGCCCAGCACGGAAATGGCTGTGATGGGTCCAGAGGGCGCTGCTAACATTATTTTCCGTCGAGAAATTGAGAAAGCCAAGGACCCTGAAGCAGCCAGAGCGAAGCGTATCGCTGAGTACCGAGAACAATTCGCCAATCCCTACTCGGGTGCGGTTCGGGGATTCATTGACGAAGTGATTGAACCCGCTGTGACACGTTCACGCATCATTGCAGCCCTTGAAATGCTCCGCACGAAACGGCAATCTCTCCCACGTAAAAAACACGGTAACTGTCCACTCTAGAATGCATTGAAACCGACTTCAATTATTCGTTCCAAGTTGAACAAACTGCATAACCTTATAATGATGTTCTATGAAAACTCCGTATCTGATTGCCCTAGCTAGCTCTAGTGGTAATCAAGGGAGTAATCGAAAATGCATTGTTCAAGTTGTGGTGCAAAACTCACCGAGTCAGATCAGTTCTGTTATCGTTGTGGTACACCAGTCACACCAACAGATGTCGCAGCTCCTGAACCTGCTCCTGCAGCCACTCAGGTTCCGCCTCCAACCACTCCTGCCTACACAGGTGACGTCTTCAGTTACGCTGGATTTTGGAAGCGTTTTGCCGCTTGGCTTCTCGATGCCATTATCCTCTTTGCTATCGGTTTAGCTATTAGTTTCGCATTTGATTTTGTGTACTTCCTAACTCCAATCCCATTCCTTTGGTATGTGATTATTTCCGATTTTCTGATAGGAACTTTTGCAAGCCTTCTATACTATTCAATCTTTGAAAGTTCATCACATCAAGCGACCCCCGGAAAAATGGCGTTGGGCATCATCGTCACTGACATTGCTGGTCAACGAATTTCCTTCGGGCGTGCAGTCGCTCGTGACTTATCCAAAATCCTTAATGTGTTTACATTAGGAATTGGATATCTCATCATTGGATTCACTGAAGAAAAACGAGGACTTCACGACTACATTGCAGGAACCCTAGTCATTAACAAGTAAGGCCACTCACTGACCTTTCCCTCTTTCTTTACTGGGATAGCCAAGAAATTTGTCAATCTCAGTCAAGTGTACCATTAGTCGAATAGAGAACGCCTTAAATGGAGTAGACATAAGGAAAAGGCAGAAGACTAAAAACCCCCAGCCTTCAATAGCACCTATCCCAAACGAGAATATGATTTGAGAGGTGTAACTAGCGTGTCAAAGGCTTCATCTAAACCAATTCGATTTACTGATACCACATTTCGTGATGCCCATCAATCTCTGCTTGCGACACGTATGCGTACCGAGGATATGCTGCCCATTGCAGAGAAAATGGACCAAGTGGGATTTCATTCCATGGAAGTATGGGGTGGAGCCACCTTCGATGCTCCGCTTCGATTTCTGAAAGAAAATCCTTGGGAACGACTTCGACAGCTCCGATCAGTGATTAAGAAAACGAAGCTGCAGATGTTGCTCCGAGGGCAAAACATCGTGGGGTACCGCCATTACCCTGATGATACCGTTCGGAAATTTGTCGAACTTGCGGCGAAAAACGGGATTGACATCTTTCGGATTTTTGATGCACTTAATGATCCACGAAATATGCAAACGGCACTGAAAGCTGTTCATAAGGCGGGA
>JAEOSA010000113.1 GCA_016840595.1 Candidatus Hermodarchaeota archaeon
GCGACTTTATTTTGTACACAACGACCCACAGCCTCGTATACATCGCCAGGACTACGAATCCATTTTGCTTCTGCAAGGAGCGTTCGATCTCCAGATTTCGCCAAGATGTCGACAATACCACCGGGGATTGTCGCCTTTTGTTCAACATCATATCCATTGGCTTCAAGATAACGCCGATATACACTCAAGAGGAGATATTCAGACATTGCTGACACACCACAAGCTAACTGCTACGAATATCCTTTTTGAGACTGTCGGAAAAATCTGAGACATCCAATTAATTGGATAATTTTTCTCATATACGTATGGGGATATATCTCTGAGCTCGTTGACGGGCTTTTTCACGTTCTCGTTTGATTTTTTCTTCTAGCCTGAGCTTCTCTTGCTCTTCTTTCGTCAATTCCTTGCCACTGGAATCAGACTTCTCTTTGTTCGCCATTCCTCCACCTTCGTAGTTCTAGGAGGAATTCCAGCTTAAATAATTTCTGAGTAATTCTTGGTTATTCTTATTAGCAGGCAGCTATCGTCAGAGATTACTCGTATCTCGTAGGATAAGATTCCATAAAACGGCAATGCTCACTTCTAGGTTGTGCTTGTTTTTTTTAGTCGGCGTTTACGCCGATACCAACCAACATACACTATTACCATAATGGCTGTAGCTATCAATAGAATAGAACCTAACCATGGAAACACATCGTGAAAATCAAATGGTGGAAGCAGTCCCACATTTATCATAACTAAATTCCGAACCTCAGCTCGAAATCGCGAAAGGTCCTGCCATTCCTCTGATCCCCCAAGTAAGATGCTATTCACATTTGAGAGCATGATATAGCCGAGTTTCGTTGTTGGATTGAAATAGAGAAGTCCAGTAAATCCTATTGTGGAGCCTCCATGACCAAAAATTCCGTGGGAGAAAATTTCCAAGCCTAATCCATAACTTTCTGAGCGTAGTTCTTTTTCAAGATAAATATCGCTAAATTGACTATGTGTCCTTTCTCGCATCATAGTTATTGTTTCTTGTTGGAGCAGTTGAAAACCATCAAACTGTCCTTCATTCATTAACGTAATTATAAGATGTCCAAGGTCACTTACTGTACTTCGCATCATATATTGTCCATTCCAGATAGGTAACGCGATATTGGAATCAGCAACACGTGTGTGGGGAATAGCATGATGTCCTGTATAGTCTGAGGTATTGAATCCAGTATTCTGCATCCGTAGTGGCTCAAAGATATATTGTCTCATGTATTCGGAGATAGTTTGGTTAGATATTGTTTCTAACATAAACATCAGAAGTTTATAGCCCGAATTAGAGTAACTCCAATCTGTTCCCGGTTCGAATATCCAATTTCTTGGGGAATAATATGAACCACCAGGCGCTAGGCGTTCAGACAAAAACTCACCTAGCGTGATTCCAATTGCTTGAGGATAGTATGTTCCGTCAAAATCAGGATAATATAATCCGTCCCAGTCATAGCAGAATTCGTGAGGAAGCTCTTGAGTAAGCCCTGAACGATGGGAGAGCAGCATGAATATTGTCACGGAAACGTTAGGAAAATTTGGGCTCCTTACCATGAAGGGAAGATAGTCACTCACATCATCGTTCAGATCTATCTCGCCTTTCTCATAGAGTTGGAGTATTGAAATGGCCACCAGCACTTTTTGTATAGAGCCGATTAATAAAACGGTATCATTACTCACCTGTGCGCCAAATCCTCTGACCCAGACGAGTTCATTACCAGAAATAACACCAAGGTGAAGGGAAGGGATCTCCCCGTCAATGACAAGTCTTTGAATCTCTTCCTCAATAAAAGATGGAACAATCTGTGTTCCAATCGCTCTGGGCTCTGGAACCGATATACTAACTATGATGAATATAACAGATATTGATATGGCTGTAATAATTCCACTCTTCTTCCCCATCAATATTCACCATGAGTTTCAGCATTATCTAAAGGTAAGTTCCTGGATCGCCTCCGGAATAACAAGACACCGAACAAGGTGATACACACCATCAGTGAAATTCCCAACGCAACAGGAACCAAACTCTTGAGTGGATTCGGGTAAAGCAAGTCCTGTAAGTGTATACCAGCCGTCTGCCAGGCGTTCGCAATTGCTGAGAGATGCCACGTTATTCCAGAAAGCTCACCCAAATACTCGAAAACCGCAGAACGAATATCACCACTCTCAGAGAAACTGTTGATGATTCCAACAAATGTATCTTTCAACAAGCTCTGATAACTATCCAAGCTTATCTGAATCAATGAACCATTATCACACAAAGCCTCCATGTGCGGTAATGCTTGTTGCCCAAGTGCCACAAAAGTGGATAGATCCAATCCCGGCGAAAGTTCAGGAAGAGCTTGAAGCGCACACCGAAATGAAAGAAATTGCATCACCAGTCCTGCATCGAGAACTAGCCCCATTCGAGAGAGGGCAGCAATCTGTTGTTCACGCTCGTCAGGTAAACCATTGAACTCACTAAGATGCTGAATAATTCCTGAAGGTGTCAAATCTCTACTAAGTCTTCGAAAAGCATTTGCGCCGAAGTTGAAAAATGAAGTATCATTGAGATCCGGAGTATAGGTTACTGGGTCACCAAGTAATCGGGTACACACCATATTCGCCAGTTGATTCTCAAAATCCTCGACAGGTTCCGAATTTGGTTTGATTAAGCTGCTACCATAACCCAAAGCACTCCATGCATCATTGAGGTCAGTATAAGTTATGGAATAGTACCAACGCCCATCAGTTGGATACCCATAAAGCTCATCTCCAAAAGCACCCACACCGGGATCCATAATCTTAGCTGTCCCAGCTGTATCATTGTAACCCACGGCTACAATGGCATGCCCACTCAGAGTCACATCAGAGGTGATATTCAGATCTCGAATAATATCATAGTCAACAGGGGGAAGATAATAGGGGTCAGTCCAGAGAGCAAGTGGATGTCCTTCATCAATCGCATTTCGAAGTAAGGTAAACGCTTCACTTTCACCATTGACCGGTTTATAATTCGTACCAATAGCTTCCAAATAGAGAGCCGTGCCCACCCCGAGACCAGTATCTGGATCAATGAAAAATGTAAAATTCAAACCATAGAGTTCACTGACATATCCGACTGGAGGTACTTGTCGAAACCAAACGCCAGGCCTGTAATATGCAAAACCAGTATCCCGAACGTAGACTGATGAGAAGCCAACCCCTGAAACGGCAAAGAGGTTCGCTAAATCTAGGGGCGCACCAGCATGTTGGAAAATCATTGACAAAGCCGCCCAATGGCAGAAGCCATTGATCTCTTGCCAGACATATGAAACGTCATTAACGTGTTCAGCAGACAAAGTGACGAGTGACGGATCAGTCTTTTGTTGGAGCACCCCTGACCCGTCACCCGATAACGGAAAGGGAATCGCTGTGATAGAAAGGAGGATGACTAACGCAATTCCGAAGAATGTTGATTTCACTTTAATCGCCAAAATGTTTACCATAATATGGTAATCTTAAACCAATCTAATAATATAAACTAATGGGAACCAGATGGTTCGATTTCTAGCTTTCTTGTAAGAAAGACACTTGAATCGCAATTCCTCCCCAATGCATAAGTATATAAATGTTTACTAATAATTGGTAAACATGTGAGATGGAGTATCTGCAAACACAGATATACACTCACAAACACAAAACACGAGGAATATCACGTTGGGCACCCTATCCCCAGACGAAGAAACCGTATGGCAGCTATTCAACCACGGCCAATCCACCAGTGCAATCTCTAAGGGAGGAAAACGCCGTTGGTCAGTAGCTTACGTCTCGCGCGTCTTGAATCGTGCCCGGGGAAAGATTGCCAAAGCCCTCCAGACACAGGCGAAAAGCCATCGTCTCGATGTGGAAAGCCTACTGCCGTATCATGGTCTCTTGATCGGATTCGATTACCAGGCCAATACTGTGGTGTACATTGTCTTCACTGTGAAACTTGGAATCGTGGTGTGGTACAAGCATGCCTCCTATGCGGGGATGCTATGTCATAACTGTCCAAAAATTAGCGAATGTCGTGAAACCTTAGATACGATTATTGAAGAGTACGATATCAAGTTGCGTCCAGATGAAGAAGTGTTACCGATGACGCAGCAATCTTCCATGATTTTCAACAAGCTGGCAGCAAAAGAAATTCCTCGGTATCAACGGAGTTGAATAAATTGGAAACAGAAAGAGAAGAGAGACGTATCATCCGACCGCCAGGAGAGCGCATCACCCATGGACGAGTTTTCCGACCATCCCCAGCTTACTTTCGCAAGCGCGTTGCTGACGTAGGGCTTTTTGCAGTATTCATCTACATACTTATCATAGGATCCTGGTATCTAATCTCCCTCATCGGCTATTTTGATCCTGATTTATTGTGGATGAACATTTACGCTTGGTGGCTTCCAATCACCATCGGAGTGTGGGTATTTAATATCATCTGGTTCTTTCCATCATTAATCGTGATCCACAAGTACGCAGAAAGTATGGAATATTCAGTTATCTCAGAATCCGGGGAAAGCATGCCCGAAGTGTATGTTCAGAAAGGCATCTTCAACTTAACCAAGAAACATGTCCCCTTTCGAACCATCACGAATATCAGTACGAAGGCTGGTCCGTTAGACCGGCTTTTCGGAATCGGAAGCGTGAACATTGAAACTGCAGGCTTCTCAGGTCAAAAGAAAGAACCGGAAGAAAAACTCGAAGGCATTGAATTTTATGAAGAGGTCCGAGATTTTATCCTCCAAGAATTACGGAGGTATCGGACACCATACACCACTGGCACTGAAGGGGCTGCAGTCTGGGACGAAGATATTCCAAAGTTACCGGATTCCTTGGATGATGAAATTCTCATGACGTTACGCGACATGAAAGCCATCCTTGAAGACATCTCAAGAAAGTTGGAAAAATGAACGCGTGATGCGTAACTGGAATGTTAGGAAGAGGTTTCCTCTTCCATTTTCTTTTTTTTACCATTCTCTTTTGAACCAGTCGTTTCATCGAAACTTATAAACTGAGGTAATTTTTTCTTCACAGATACAACAACAAGATTCGCGCATTTCTGATTCTCGTTCAATGAATGATTCTAAGGTGTTATCGATGGCAGATATTGAAGAACGATGGGCAACCGCTTCTTTTGAAGAAAAATACAAAGCAATGATGGCAAGCATGACTGAGGCAGATCAAAAGAGAAGCGCGGAGCAAGTAGCCTATATCTGTAAATGCAGAACGTGTCTAACCTACTCAGAGAGTGGAGAAACCAATCTTGCCTTCTGCAATCAGGGAAAAAGTGCTGTAATCCAAGAGCAGAAAGGCTGCCTATGTGCAACATGCCCCATGACGAAAACAATGAGCCTCCGTTGGGAGTACTATTGTACACGAGGTTCAGCTTTAGAACTTTCAGATTTGTAACTGGCAAAAAGAGAGCCATTAGTAAATGAGGGAGCATAAAAAGCCCCTTCCTCGTTTTTTAATCAGGGAGATTTGAACTGTTGTCAAGTAAATCAAAGAAGCCCACGGAGAACCGTTTAGCTAATGAAAAAAGCCCGTACCTGCTTCAACATGCCCATAACCCTGTTGACTGGTATCCATGGGGGAAAGAAGCATTTAGCAAAGCAAAGAAGGAAGGTAAACCCATCTTTCTATCCATTGGCTACAGTACTTGCCATTGGTGTCATGTGATGGCTCATGAGTCATTTGAGAACGAGCGAATTGCAAAGCTCATGAATGACGCATTTGTGAATATTAAGGTGGATCGAGAAGAACGTCCAGACATTGATTCGTTGTACATGTCGGTAGCCCAGATGTTGACAGGAAGTGGGGGGTGGCCATTGACAATTATCATGGCGCCGGATAAGCAGCCGTTTTTTGCAGCAACGTATATTCCAGCTGAAACGCGGTTTGGTCGGATGGGTTTGGATGAACTGATTCCGGAAATTCAACGTTTATGGAAGGAGGATAGGAATCGTCTCAATACGATTACGAAGAATATTAGGACTAACCTTGAAACATCTGCGCAGGGCTCGAAGGGAGCGGAACTCGGAGAAGGCGTCCTGGAAATGGCGTTTGACTCCCTAAAACAACGGTTTGATGAAGAATACGGGGGTTTCGGTTTTCGTCCGAAATTCCCATCTCCCCATAATCTTATGTTTTTACTCCGATACTGGAAGCGCACGAAGGACAAAGAAGCCCTCCGGATGGTGGAGTCGACCTTGCAGGCGATGCGTATGGGAGGGATTTTTGATCATGTGGGGTTAGGCTTTCATCGATATTCCACCGATCCAAAGTGGTTGCTTCCACATTTTGAGAAGATGCTCTATGATCAGGCTATGCTGATCATGGCATATGCTGAAGCATACCAGGCGACCAAGAAGGACGAGTATGCTCAAACAGTGCGAGAAATCATCACCTATGTA
>JAEOSA010000341.1 GCA_016840595.1 Candidatus Hermodarchaeota archaeon
TTTATTTCTGAGTCGATTCCGAACGTTCTCGCCTTTTCGACTGTTCTCACCAGCTCCGCGGGGTAAAGAAGAAGCTTGGAGGGGATGCAGCCTCTTGTTAAGCAGATGCCACCAGGCTCATCCTTGTCTATGACCGCGACCCTGACCTTCGGGTTCTCGCTAATCATTGCCTCCACAATAGTCATTGCGGAGCCTGTGCCTATGGAGATTAGATCGTACTTTTTCATAATAGACCCTCCAGAATACATTAAGTTAACAAGCAGTTGTCTTAAAACATTTTTATAATTTCTAGGCAAATAATCAATTAGCAAACTTTGATTGTACAAGAGAATATCTGATGTTAGTTTTCTGGAAAGAAAAAAAGAGGGAGATGGTTATTTAGGTTTTCTGTGGTTTCTTTGGTCACCATCTTTTCCATTTTGGCCGCTTGTGCAGAATGTGGATGCTGATTATGGCTGCAATAGTCGACAGAAGCAACATTACGCCGATGTTTAAATCCTCCGGAATAGCGTTTGGATAATCGGTAATCTGACTAATCCACGCCATAAAAGCTTCAGGGTCTTGATTGGCGCCATGTCCCCCATCCCAGTAAAGCGAAGCATTAACAGTCTTGCCCATATTTTCTAGACTTGTTGCAAGATTGCCAAATACGGTATGTGCAGTGTGCGTGTCTTTGGTGCCTGTTCGGATGAACCAGTATTGTGCACAGTCAGTATTGTTCTGCTGTATGAAGTACATGGGATTCATCATGTTCACTATCATCTGCAATTCACCGTCGATTTCGGCGCTAGGGTCGCCGCTGTCCTGCTGTAAACTAAAGTCTGTGAAGTGACGCGCATTCGTAGTTGAATTTCCGAACAAACTGTTCTCAAATGAAGAAAGGTCAAAGGCGTCAAAAGCTGGAAGCCCCTTCATTCTACCTATGTATGCTACGTAGTCTTCAAAGGTAAACGAAGCTGAACCATCAGACCAAGTAATCCAAGTGCGCGACGATAGGTACGAGTCACGGGTTTCCTCTGTCATTGCGTTCAGATATTTGTTTGCGGAAGGAATCAGGTATGTTTCTACGAGATAATCTCCGTAGTTTTCTGCAGTGATGGTTCCGTAACCGTTTTTGCCTTGAAGGTTTAGGGATGCTTGGTATACGCTGAAGGCATCTTTCAACTGCTGGGAAATGCTCTGGTTCACTAGTCCGCCGCTTCGCGGTGTGGTTCCAAATTCCCATTCATAAGCCATGTCAGCATGATCTAAATCCGTGATGGGGCAATAAGGTGCACTTGCATAGATGTCATCACTTGCGTTGGCCGCACCAATCTCTTCCAGAGCAACATCATATAAATGGCTGTTCCCAGAAACGCCAAGAAGTGTCGATTGAGCACCACCACCGCTGATTCCAAATGCTATAATCCATTCACTGTTCCCAGGCATGACACCATCGTTGTAGCGAATATAACGAACGGCTGCCTTAAGGTCCACAATTGCAGCAGGAGCCTTTCCATAATACGTGCCATTTGATACTAAATTCCAACCTCGGAGGCCAGGGCACACCACAACATAACCTGCCGCCAGAGCTAATTTACCGTTGGTGTCACTTGGTATTAAACCTAAGCCGGTGGCGGTATTCCTTGAA
>JAEOSA010000114.1 GCA_016840595.1 Candidatus Hermodarchaeota archaeon
CAACTCAACATGGGTTACGCCGACATTATCGATAACGTAACCATAATTGATGAATACAATGTCCGATTCTATCTCCACATTCCGTTTGCACCGTTCCTACAACTCATGGCATGCACAGCCTCATTCATGATTGATCCCGTAAAAGCGCCAATGGATGAACTAGTGCCATACGCCGAAGGTGACGCAGAAAATAGTCATCCCGGTGCCCTTGGTCCCTTTATTCTCGAATCATGGACACGCGTTGGTGGGTCAGATGAAGAAATGCGCTTAGTTGCGAATCCCTATTATTGGGATGCGGCTAGTGGTATACCGAAAACTCCAACCATAATCATCAGATTCTATGCATCCGACTCAGCGCTAGCCTTAGCAATGACCTCGGGTGAAATTGACATCGCTTACCGACAACTTACAGCTCAACAAATCAATACATTCAGAACGAATCCTGATGTTCGAGTTTGGGAAGGCATAGGTGCGCAAATCCAATACCTGTGCTTCCAACAAAACATCTATCCATACAATGAGACTCCAATTCGACAAGGAATTACTGCAGCCTTAAACCGATCTCATGTCTGCGAGACCGTCTTCCTTGGTGATTTCGATCCGCTGTACAGTATGGTTCCCGCAGGAATGGCCTACCATAAACCCTCCTTCGAGCAATGGGGCGACGCCAACTATACAGCTACAGTAGATCTCCTAGATCCCTATGGCTATAACGCAACCCACCCACTTGTTGTCGAATTATACTATGAGAACTCGGGGCACTATCCACAGAGCGCAGAGCAAGCTGCTGTGTACAAGAGTGATCTTGAAGCTAGCGGCGTCATTACGGTGAACCTCCATGGACTGGAATGGGCTACTTATCGTACCCAAAGAAACGCGGGTACAATGCCCGTATTCATTTACGGCTGGTACCCTGACTACATTGACGCTGACAATTACCTATTCCTCCCATTTGCATCATGGCTCAATCTAGGATACAACCAAACCTATCCAGCAGGTGGAGTTGCACAGTACAACCTCTGGGTTGATGGTCGTAGCGCCACCACCTCATCTGGTCGAGAGACAGCCTATCATGACCTGCAAGACTTGCAAGCCGATGAGTGTTCCGTAATTCCACTTTGGCAGAGCGGAACCATTGCGGTCACCAAACTCACCATCCACGGAGTTGTCCTAGATATCTCCGTATTGTGGCGACACTGGCTATTGTACATAGGACCACCCGCAACAACTGGACCATAAATGAACTCTCAAGTACGTGCTATCAGTCTCGATAACAGCAGGAACTCCAAAAGGATGTCCTGATAAAGATTCGTGCTGGTAGCACTAAATTTTTATTTTTCAAGGAAGGTGGTGCTTAAAGTATGTCGTTAAAATCCTATGTTGCCAGCAGAATTCTACTCACAATACCCATGGTATTCTTACTACTTACGTTAGTTTTCGTCATCATTCGTGTTATGCCAGGTGATCCAGCGCTTCTCCATTTTGAGCGACATGTAACACCCGAAGTACTCGCTGAATTTCGGCGAAGATTAGGGTTAGATCTACCTATTTGGCAGCAATACGTTAACTACATAGCAGGGCTCTTTCGGGGAGATTTTGGGATTTCAATGCAAGATTATAGTCCCATTATTCAACATCTTCGAGCTAGATTTCCTGCCACACTAGAACTGTCTATCTATTCGGGCTTATTTGCAATTGTATTTGGAGTGATTTTAGGTGTTATCTCAGCCAGGAAATTTGATACTGCTACAGACCATTCACTTCGTCTATTAGCCATTGTCACCTATGCAATTCCTGTATTTTTCTTAGGTATGATATTCCAAATAATTTTCTCAGTGTGGTTAGGAATCCTTCCAAGTGGACTTCGATTTGATCCCCACTATGAACCTCCACCAACTATTACAGGTCTGTACACTCTTGATAGCCTTCTTACAGGCAACATATGGGCTTTTGGCATTTCTATACGTTATCTCCTGCTCCCCTCCGTCACACTTGGAATAATTCTCCTTGGAATTTTCATTCGATTAACACGTACAAATATGCTCGAGACACAACAAAGTGATTATGTAATATCCGCTCGAGCGCGTGGACTTTCTGACTTCAGTGTTACCTATCGTTACTCTTTGAAGAATGCCTTTCTGCCTATCCTAACCATGATCGGAATTCAAGTTGCCATCCTCCTGGCTGGCGCTGTGCTAACAGAAACAACGTTCAGCTGGCCAGGACTGGGAACCTACCTTGTCGACCGAATCTACCACCGCGATTATACTGCCATCCAAGGCACCGTCGTTTTCTTCGCCATAATGGTAGCTATCGTTACACTTGCGGTGGATATCCTATATGCCTACTTTGATCCCAGAATTAGACTGTGAGTTGTAATTAGTTTTGACACGAACAAAAACGATCAAGGGAATCTTTCTTCAGTTAGCACCGATTCGAGGAACCTTCGAGGGGCAATCGAAACGATGGTGGATAATTTTTATTTTCATTGTCGGTGGTTCATTATCACTAATCATTAGCCTTATTTTGCTGTCTGTTAATTCTAACAGTGGCTTAGGTATTCACGTAGTTACAGCAAGTATCATAATTGGCCTTATCTTATTGTATAGCGATATTGTACGCAAACGCGTTGTCAAATTAAAAATCCTATCCCAGCGACTTAGTATTTTACTTCTTGCAGGCATTTCAGGAGTTATCGCAATAATCACCATGGCCTTAAGCATCTTTTTCATTCCCGCAGCATGGGACGGCTTCTTTGGAGCAGTGTTCTTTGGTGGTTTAATTGTAGGAATTATGTTGGTGTTTTTGTATGAAGGATACCCCATTCTAAGTATGTACCATTCTTCGGGATGGTTAACCCTTGCTGGATTTTTGATAGTATCTGCAATTATCTACATGACTGTCCTCGCGGATTGGATCGTTCCTTATGATCCCTTCACCCTCAATGTAGGACCGTTATTGGGACCGCCTTCACCGGAATTTCCACTTGGTACAACATCCCTTGGTCAGGATTTACTTAGTCGAACGATAGCGGGAGGAGCCATTATGCTACAAGTCGCATTCGTATCTGTTATCATATGTTTCTCCATTGGGGTACCTCTCGGACTTTTTGCATCATATAGGGGAGGAATTATTGACAATACCGTCTCTCTCATCATGAATGCCATTTTTGCCTTCCCCGGTCTTATCTTAGCTATCGCAATTGCCGCCATTCTAGGACCAGGCGTAATAAACATGGCTCTAGCTATTGCCGTAGTGTATATCCCCTCATACTTCAGAGTGATACGCAGCCGGGTTATAACAGTCAAAGAACTTCCATACGTCGAAGCATCAGTTGCCCTAGGAGGAAGTGAAGGAGCAATCGTGTCTAGATACATTCTTCCAAACGTCATCCCCTCCGCAATTGTTGTCATGTCAATCAATTTTGCAGATGCTATTCTTGTTGCAGCTGGACTGACCTTCGTAGGTCTGGGACTTCCGATTGATGTCCCAGACTGGGGATGGGACCTTACCTTCGGATCGCATCAACTAATTACAGGCGCCTGGTGGGTCATCACCTTCCCCGGTCTGATGATTGTCATTCTCGCCCTAGGATTCGCCCTCATCGGAGAAGGACTCAACGAAATTCTTACACCAAAACTTGAGAAAGGAGTATAAATGACCGATCTATTACAAATTCAAAATCTATCAGTGGAATACAAAACCCGACGAGGAACCGCACGAGCAGTTGATAATGTATTCCTCAATTTAAAGGAAAATAAAACACTCGGGCTCGCAGGTGAATCTGGGTGTGGAAAATCAACACTTGGTCTCTCTGTCATGAGACTAGTACCTCGTCCTGGTCGCATCTGCGAAGGAAAAATCCTTTTCAACTTGGATGAATCCATCCCTTTTGAAGGCGGATCGGTCGAAAAAGGGCAGATCGATTTAATGCAACTTGATGATAACCAAATGAGAGCGATCCGCGGACGAAAGCTAGCGTATATTTTCCAAGATCCCATGACCTCACTCAATCCATTAATTAGAATTGGAGATCACTTTTCTGAAATAATTCGAGCACACGAAGAAGATGTAAAAAAGAATGAAGCCATAAAAAGAGGTGAAGAAATTCTCGAAACCCTCGGTATTCTTCCTGAGCGAATTATAGATTATCCTCATCAATTCAGTGGAGGAATGAGACAAAGAGTAATGATAGGACTCGGAATTGCTCTCCGACCCCGGTTACTAATCGCCGATGAACCAACCACTGCGTTAGATGTTATTGTTGAGGCACAAATTCTTGATGAACTCGCTACTTTGAAGAAACAATTCAATCTATCAATGCTATTAATCACTCATAATCTAGGAGTCCTTGCTCAAACAGCTGATGATATTGCCATAATGTACACTGGAAGAGTAATGGAGATAGCCAACACAGAGAGTCTCTTTGAAGATCCTAAACACCCCTATACACAATGTCTCCTGAAAGCGGTGCCTGATGTCCGGAAGCCTGACAAAACCCTTGCTTGGATTGCGGGAGCGCCCCCTGATCTTATCGATCCAATACCCGGATGCATGTTCAGACCCCGGTGTGAACACGCAATGGAAATTTGTGCAACTCAACCTCCACCACTCGAAAAGCTGGATACAGGGCAACGTGTAGCGTGCTATCTCTATACAAAGGGGGTTAGCAAGAGATGATTGAAGTCAAAAACCTCGTGAAGTATTTTCCAGTTCAAAAAGGCTTTCTGGACGCCCTCTTTACCCGAGAAAAAGACTTTGTCAAGGCAGTTGATGACGTATCCTTCAACATTGAAAAAGGAGAAATCTTCGGGCTCGCGGGTGAAAGCGGGTCAGGTAAAACCACTGTTGGTAGGCTTTGTGTTCGCCTAACTCCCGTTACTTCAGGGCAAATTATCTTTGAAGGGCAAGATATCACAAAAATCAAAGGAAAACAACTTCGATTATTAAAGCGGCGGCTTCAAATCACCTTTCAAGATCCCACCTCCTCATTAAATCCCCGAATGACAATTGGTAACGCTATAGCCGATGCACTTAGACTTCAGAATATTGGCACCAGAACAGAGCAAAAAAAGCAAACGGAAGACGCTCTAGAACGCGTCGGGCTTTCACCGGCCAGCGCCTTTTATGACCGCTATCCACACCAATTAAGTGGTGGTCAACGTCAACGAGTAATCTTTGCACGGGCTTTCATTCTCAGACCAGCGTTCGTAGTCACTGATGAACCAGTTGCGATGGTAGATGTTTCTATTCGAGCACAAATCCTCAATCTAATGCGGGACCTTCAAAAGGACCTCGACCTCACCTACCTCTACATCACTCACGATCTAGCAACAGCCCGACACATCTGCGACCGCATTGGCATCATGTACCTCGGTAAATTCTTCGAGATAGCAGGCAGCCGTGCCATTTACGAAAATGCCCTACACCCTTACACCGTTGGCTTAATGAGTGCTATCCCCGTTCCGGACCCGAAAGCGCAAAAATCAGAGGCTATTCCAACGGGAGAAATTCCAAGTCCAATCAATCCTCCGCCTGGATGCCGTTTTCATCCACGTTGTCCCCGTGCCTTTGAAAGATGTCCAGAAGAGGAACCAGAACTCCGTTTGGTAGAGAAAAACCACTGGGTCGCCTGTCATCTATACTCAGACTAGACAGGTTCAAGAAACCTAGAACATTTGACTAAGATTTCTTTCTTTTTCATCGTAATATTTCATAGGGATTTATACGCAGAATAAGTAGTGAGTACGGTCAGGTGGATTCTGTGACCGTCAAAGAAAATTCATGGTTACAAGCCTATCAAGACGTGGTTTCGAAATGGGGAGATGAGCCGGATTGGCGGCTCATGGAATATGCCCGTTTCGTCCCAGAGGGTCCTGTACTAGATTTGGGAATAGGGGAAGGTCGGAACGCCCTCTATTTTGCAAAACTCGGTTATCCCGTAGAAGGAGTAGATGAGTCGAAGACCTACGTCAAACGATGTCGAGATCGTGCAAAAGCGGAAGGTTTGGACCTGACGGTCAGAGAGGCAGATTTACGCTCTGTTGAGATTCCACGAAGGCGATATGCGTTGATTATTGCCTCCAAGTTATTGCAGATGTTCTTGAAATCAGAGAGCACAGCAATTGCAGAGAAAATGTATCCTGGGCTCATGCCGAAGGGACTCATATATGTACGGACCTTTTCTGTAGAACGTATTGCACAATCCGCGGCTCTTCGAGCCTTGGAAGAGGTGGAACCCAACACCTTCTATGCCCCACAACGGAAACGCCACTATCATTATTTTACGCGAGATGAAATTCTTTCATTATTTCCAAAAATGAGAGTATTGTATTGTGTTGAAGGGTTGGAGCTAGATAGGTTCCGGAGTAAGACGTCGAAAAAACCTCAA
>JAEOSA010000115.1 GCA_016840595.1 Candidatus Hermodarchaeota archaeon
GTCTATCGGCGATTTCAAAGATGGGTCCCCAAGCAACGCCTGGAAAAAGATCGAGATTTTCTTCGTCACCTTCCACTTTATAATCAGGAGGTGGAAAGGCGTCATCATCCATCCAGACCATGTAGTCACAGGCCCAGTAGGCTCCCGCACAAATACCTAAATAGCCACCACCATTAGCTACAAATTCTTGGATTTTTTCCTTCCCGTCTTGACCCACTTCACCCCAGTAAGCGGGATAATGTCCACCAGGCCAAATGAGCACATCAAAATTCATCAGGTCCCCTGCTTGGATGTCGGATCCTCGAATAGTAGAAAATTGACAGCCCATCCATTCGACAAGATTGGGAATGACAACATCATCAGCGGACCAAGCCCCGTCACCATTATAGTATGCCACGCGAAGATCCTGCATCCGTCGAGTCTGGCTCAGGTTCACAACATAGTTGAAAATAAATGGAAAATTAATTGCAACCAATATTATGCCCGCGGTTAATACTGCTGCAATAATGATAATCCATCTCCTTCTCACCATTGTTTCACCGGGATTCATTAGGACGACCTTTGGTTTAAATGATTCAATTAACAGTTGTATATTTCTGAAAAAGGTCGAGAGAAGGGAAGAAGTGATTAGGTTCGAATTTCAAGATTCTTGAAGTAGACCCATTAGGAGGATTTGCCTTCAATGGATGCGATAATTGAGGGGGCGAGTAGAAAGAAGGGGCGAATGCTATTCATCCCAGTTTTAGCACTCGTTTCAACATAGGTTAGACTTTGCTCGCTGGCGAACTCTTGGACATCGTCCTTGGGAACGGTCGCGATGAGATCGGCTTTATTGCCAACGAGGATGCGAGGGATGTCACCACATTCCCGATTCACTTCATCAATCCAGAAACCCAGCCGTTCGAAGCTTTCGGGATTTGACTGGTCGAATACCAGGATTGCTCCCCGTGCGCCTTTGTAGTATTTTTTGCGGATTGGACCAAACCGTTCTTGGCCGGCTGTGTCCCAGATGGTCATGCGGAGTTTTTGGTCACCGACGGTGATGTCTTGGACGAAGAAATTTACTCCGAGTGTGAGTATGTAGCTGGGATTGTACATGCCTTTGACATATCGCACGATTAGACTGGTTTTTCCAACTGCAGGATCTCCAACTACGACGACCTTCGCGGA
This sequence comes from Candidatus Hermodarchaeota archaeon, assembly GCA_016840595.1. Next base: position 1,171 of record JAEOSA010000115.1, read on the forward strand.
ATGCGTGTAGGAAGGCGCATTTGTACTGAACTCGCGTGTGGGTGGGGTCATAGTAGTTCCATCACCAGTTTTTTCGATAGATCATATTCTTCTAGTCGTTCGTGTTCGGCTTTTATTATGGGGGCATAATGTTCGAAGAACAGGGTTTCATAAGTCTGTCGTCGACGTGTCCGGCGAGCAATCGCCACGAGTTCTTTCAAAATAAGTTGAAGAGTGTCCACTAAGGCAGGTATTCTTACTCGATCCGGGTTAACTTTGTCATAAGACACTGAACCGCGTTTGTCGACGGTGATGTTTCGGAGAGCAGGATCGGTTTTCAAGTGGGTATGAAAGATGCGTTCAATATCGGGATAATACATTTCTAGGGAACGTTCGGAGAGCACCTTTTGGAGTGTGAGGTTATAGAATTGGACGTAGACATCAAGGATATCCATGACCTTGGCAGAACGGAGTGAAGCTTCTCCGGTTTCCCAGTGGGAGATTAGACTATCGAGGAGTTCGTCAAAGATTCTGGCCCGTCGGGGGTCTCGTTGATATACGGGCAGATGGGTGGATACGTCTTCAAAGGTCTCCAGGAACCGTTCATGGAGCATGTCGAGGTATTCGTTGAAGCGCGAGGGATCTTCAGAAACATCGGTAATGAAGACCAGTAGGATTCCGTTGTCATCATCGACTTTGAAGAAGAATCGGAAGTCCCGCATGGTGACAACATTGACGTGTTGTTGGGTGATTTTGAGGGCGAGGAGTTCAACGCTAGCGAGTAGTCCGGAGAGGAGTGTGGGGTTGTCGGAGACTTCAACCCAGGTCCGGTGGTAGATGGGTTGTCCTGCGTCCCACGCGATGACATAGAAACTGTGAATTGCCATACTCACTCTACCCGTATTTTGGAAATCCTGTCCCGAGTTTGATAGTAACGGTTACCGAAGTAATCCTAAATAAAGGGTGCCCCTCTTGTCAATGAATTTCCTAAATCCTCTTGATTTACTTAATCGTCAGATGGAGTCGAGTGGGATTAGAATTCAATAATTTCATTGAATTTAATGGGTTCTTTCGGCGCCTACACCCGACAAAAATCCAAAGAACGAGTTTCACCGTTAAAGTCGAGAACTATAATAAACGAGTTTTGTGCCTACTAAACAAGAACGAGATTATGATTCAATCGGGGAATAGAAAAGCTAGTTCTCCTGATAAATTGGTTTACCCAAAGGTGTCCCACAATGACTACGCTGGATAGAATGACTGAGATTGAAACAGTTGCTAGCCGCGCCTGGCCAGCACAACACACAGAGGAATATGGCGGTTGGCTCTTACGAGCTGCAGGAGGAGTAACTCGACGGGCTAATAGCGTGCTACCATTACACGATCCAGCCGCTGAGAACCTTGAAACAGCGTTAGAGCACGTTCAGCGGTTCTATCAAAGCCATAAGCTGCCAGTCCGATTTCAAATGACAAAAGCGAGTCAACCCACTAACCTTGATTCATTCCTGGAATCCAAAGGACTCGTCATTGATATGCCTACTAAGATGCTGACATCGCCGTTGGACAGAATAACTCTAGAAGACCCTGAAGTAGCTATTGTGGTGTTTGGATCTCCTTGGGACGATTGGACTGCCGCCTATGGGACACTGACAGGATTCGACAAGTCCACTCTTGCAATACGAAGTGAAATCATCAATCGAATACCTTCCAAGAAGGCCTGTGCAGCTGCGATCGTGGATCAAAAAGTCATCGGAATTGGACTGGGAGTTCTCGAAGGAGACTGGTTAGGATTTTTTACATTAGTAACTCATGAGAATTTTCGGCGTCAGCATGTGGCAACTTCTATTACACAGAGTCTTGTGGGTTGGGGATTGAGCCAAGGGGCATCACAAGGTTATTTACAAGTTCAAGAGGACAATGTGCCAGCTCAGGAATTATATTATGGTCTGGGATTTGAGGACGCCTATTCATATTGGTACCGTGTAACCAGCGAAGAATGACGGACGTTTCACATCATTGGAATACATTCTCTGATGTTCTATTGAATTATTTTCGATTCGAGGGTGAAAATTATTTGAAAATGACAATTCTTTCTGTGTTTGTGGTAGTTTTTTTCATTAATCCAAGTTTTTTGGTGGTTTAGTCGGAAGAGTAACACTCAAAGCAAACTTCAACGCTTAATCTATTCGTTGGAGGTTTGCTTGTGTCCAAGAAGGAGAAACGCATCAAAGAACTGATCAAGGAGCTTAGTAAACCTGGTCGTGAGGGATTACAGGCCAGCACAACCTTATCCGAGATGGGTGCCCTTCCCGTTTTGCAATTGATGCAGGTCTTAGAAGAAGGGGAAGATGAGTATGCTCGAAAACTCGCCGCTCTTTCACTAGGACGAATTGGTGAACCTGCGGTGGAGTCCTTACTGGACGCTATGAATAACCCAGATCCAGTTTCACGCCGTCTCGCGGTTGAAGCCCTTGGTCACATCAAATCTGAACCTCGTGTGCTTGGAGCGATATTTCAGGCCCGTAAGGATCCCAGTGAGCAAGTTCGTCAAGCAGCTTGGCGTGCTCTTGAAAGGTTACCCCCACGACATGTGGAAAGTCGACGCGCATAAAAATTCAAATGGATCAATAATAGATCCGAAGAGTTCTACTAGTTGATATTATCAAGCTAGCGTCGTAACTTTTATGCGATCAAATCTATTTTTGGTTTTACGTAGAAGACATAAAAGCAACTTTGGGGCTAACTACGTGCTAATACACGTTGTATGAGGGACATGTATTGGCAAAAATTATTTCGCATCTTCTGTTAATCGCAATGCTCTCCTTTGCGATTATTCCTTCGGCTGCAATTTCCACACCAGGGGCATCTTCCCCTTCTTTTCCAACATTAACTGTTTCGTTAGGTCCAACCGAAAATCATCCATCAACTCCAGGACCTGACTTAGAGATTACAAATTATACACATAATGTCATTGAAAACCCCAACATGGAGGATTGGTTTGCTGGAGGCCCATTAAGGTGGTCACTGTACCGGAGCACAAAGAGACGTTGTTGGTTGGCTACAGACCCTCCTGATAATGTAAGTCAAGGAACCTATTCAGCAGGAATGTACACTCAATCCAGTTCGCGTGCTAATTCCTTTACTCAATGGTATCAACCCAACGTGTATGGAGATGCAGGAAATCTCACTTTAGACTTCAACTGGTTGTGTACTCAGGTTGACTCCCCTACAAACTCTTATTTCAATCTCAATATTCGCTTCACTGATGGTCGCTACATCAATTACTATCTTTGTGGCGGCACAAGCCTTTCAGTAGCAAATGACACCAATTATGCGTATTTCTTTGTACAAGAGCCAGTTTCGCAATGGAATGCTTTCAGTCGCAATCTTACTGCAGATTACTTAGCGGTTCCAACATTTGGTGGGTCACTGCCAGGCAGCTTCCAAATACGTGGCATCTATTTTTACACACTATCAGCGACTGGCAATAACGAAGTAAGAGCCTTCTTTGATGATGTCTACTTAGTCAACGGAACAACTATCCATATTGGAGGATCAACACAAAACGGTAACTTCGAAACTGGAGTAGAAAGCCCCTGGCAAAACTCATACGATAGAGACCTTAGCTATGTAGAACAATGCACAACTGCTCATACAGGCGCTTCGAGCGCAAACATAACAACGGTGTCTGAAGGGGCGGACTGTGAAGCATATATCTACAGTTCACCTAACTATCGTCTGACAAGCCAAAATCAGGGGAATTTCGGGTTCTGGTGGCACCTCAACCTTGACAACGTATACTATGGTGACATTGCCCACTTGTACTTTCAATATACGAATTTTACACATACTCTGTATATGTATTATTACCTGGGGTATGGAGGATTATCCTATGGCAGTAATACAAGTACTTATGGTGCCATCAATGTTGCTGGATTCAATACAACTGGATCCTGGCAATATTGCGAACGAAACCTGTGGCAAGACGCTACACTCCTCTGGGGTTCCGATGACATTCTTGTTGAGCGAATCTTTCTAAGAACTTATGGAAATTCAGTTGGTACCCATATCGAATTACTTGTTGATGACATACACTTGACCGCTCGAGCTATTGCGGACGGGGATTACGAAGACCAACGTGATCCCGGAACTAACATTCTTGGCTGGGGACCCTTCCGGAATAATTACTTCAACGTCACAGATCAAGCCTATGACGGGAATAAAGCTGCAAATTGCTCAGTTCCCACATTTGATTCCCTTGACATTACTCAACGTTTGCATTATCGTCCGTTGAACAGTTCACGAGAGACCTATCTTGATGTGATGTGGCGCCTCAACATCTATTCTTCTGGAGAAATCTTCTTCACTCTTCCACTCAATGATGGCACGTTCTTGAACTATGTCTTTGCTACAGATAATTGGGGCAGTTTAGTCAATAATACTGTCAATGCGTATTTCAACGTCACTAATGCTGAAACTACTGGATCCTGGTATCAAATGCATCGCGACTTGGTCCATGACTATGAGGCGGCTTTTGGCAGCCTTCCGGATACATCCTTCATCGAAATCCAAATAGATATCGATACATTAGCTGATCCTCTGGAAATTCTCTTTGACGATCTCTACCTTTACGATGACCCTGCACCCCTACTTGATGATGTCGTGCTCACCCCTGGCACACCAGTGTATGACCAAGCCGTCGTAGTGGATTTGGAAGTCAAAGAGCAAGACCTTGACATGTTAGAACTTGGGTATCGTATCGACTTGGGAACATGGACCTTTGTGAGCATGGCTCATTACGCTGGGGAAATCTATCGTGCCACTATCCCCGCTCAATCCTACAATACGAGAGTGGATTACTTCTTCCGTGCTAACGACACCTGGGGCATGTACAGCGAACTCCCAGGAGGCCCTGCCACCTTCAATTATATCGTAGCAGATCTCACTGATCCGGATGTCTCCATTGATCATCCCTCGACAGGAACCGAAGTTACGGGAACGGTAGACATTGATGTCACAGCCAGCGACGAAGCAAGTGGTATGGATCGTGTTGAATTCTCCGTGGACAGCAGTATGGTTAGCAGTGATTCGAGTACACCGTACAGCTATGTGTGGGATTCAACGACCGTCGCCGATGGCAGTGTGACCATCACCGTAACAGCCTACGATAATGACGGAAACACAGCCACCGACTCGATAACCCTCACTGTCAGCAATGGTGGAACGTTA
>JAEOSA010000342.1 GCA_016840595.1 Candidatus Hermodarchaeota archaeon
ATGGGTCGAATTAAATGGAGCCTTGGCAAGCTTGTTGAAAAAGAGAAACTCGCTCAAACCGATGCAGATGCAGTACTCAAGCGCATCCACCCTACTCTCGACATGAAAGAGGCAATGAGTGACACTGATTTTGTCATTGAAGCCGTTCCTGAAAACTTAGATCTCAAAAAGAAGATTTTCGCCGAGATGGATGAGCTCGCTCCATCACATGCCATTCTCTCATCAAATACATCCTCTATCAGTATTAGTCGCATAGCCTCAGCTACAAAACGCCCAGATAAAGTCGTGGGTATGCACTTCTTCAATCCCGTTCAAATTATGAAATTGGTCGAAATTATTCGGGGAGAGAAGACTTCAGATGATACAGTCAAAATCGTTGAACTAGTGTCACAGAAAATGGGTAAGGAAACCGTGCTTTGCAAGAAAGATTCACCCGGTTTTATCGTCAACCGCGTTCTCGTTCCTGCACTCAACGAAGCCATCTGGTTGCTCCAAGAAGATGTTGCAGAACCAGAAGATATTGATAAGGCCATCAAGCTAGGTTTAAACTGGCCAATGGGACCAATCACACTCTTGGATTATGTTGGATTAGACACCACTCTTTCCATCACTAAGGTGTTTCAGAAAGAGATGGACGAACACAAATACGCTGCAGCTCCACTACTTGGAAAGATGGTTAAGGAAGGCAAATTGGGAAGGAAGACAAAGCAAGGATTCTACGACTGGAACAAATAAACCTCAACACTATTATGACCCCGTCATCGGTTCAAAACCTCGCAATGAGGAGATATTGAGGGACATTTGAGAAGTGGAATCAGATTACTTGTCTAGCTTTGCGCCACATTTACCGCAGTGAGTAAACTCACTAGGTAAGTATTGTGTGCCACAGCTGGGGCAGTTCTTTTCCCAGGGTCCCCATTTGAATTCAGGTGATTTGCCATCAGCGGCTTCCTGTCGAAGGCGCATATATGCGGGAGGTCGTTTTTCGACGAAAGCCCACATACCTTCATGGGGTTCTTGGGAACTGAAGTGGACACTAAGCCAGTCTCTTACGCTTGGCCAAGTCAGAGACCAGACAAGGTCCTTCCAGAAGTTCACCTGAGCTTTGGTAAAGCGAAGACATTCGGGGAATTTTTCGAGGATTTTCTTGGACCAATCGGCGATTGTTTCATCGAGTTTGTCATAAGGGACAACTTCGTTAACGAGACCCCAATCCCTGGCTTTTTCAGCACTGATTCGATCACAGGTGAAAAGCATTTCTCGGGCTCGTCGGTCACCGATTATGAGTGGCAGCCACTGAGTAGCTCCCCCTGCAGCTACACTGCCGACACGCGTTCCAACTTGTAGAATTTCAACATGGTCTGCAGCGATAGCTAGGTCGCACGCCATTTGAACTTCATTTCCACCACCAGCAACAATCCCATTCAGCCTGGCAATTACTGGTTTTCCACAATGCCGTAGCAAATGTAAAGCACGTTCGAAAATTTCGCACCATTTCCAGAAATCTCGGGGTTTTTTGGTGTATTTTGTCGCATACTCTTTGACGTCGCCTCCAGTGCAAAATGCTTTCTTGCCTGCACCAGTTATGACGATGACAC
>JAEOSA010000116.1 GCA_016840595.1 Candidatus Hermodarchaeota archaeon
AGCCCCTATACTAACATAGTTAGGTGCACTATCAATTACAACTCCTGCGTGGCCACGCATCTTCAAATCCTTGAACAAGTACTCAATCCCGGCTCTTCCGCCAATTTCTTCATCAACAGTGACAAGGAGATTGATGTTAACCTCAGGCTCGCCTTGGGCTAATTCAGCCATTGCTGACATAGCTGCAACGATATTGCTTTTATCGTCCGCAGCACCGCGACCATATGCTCGATCCTTGGTTACCCGGAGTTGAAATGGTGGCGTTTTCCATTTCTCAGGATCAGCGGGGACGACGTCGAGGTGAGTTACATAGATGAGATTCACATCAGATGTTCCGTCAAGTGAAACGACCACATTTGGTCGGGATTCACCATCGATGGTGACATCTCGTCCGTCTAATACTTCTGTGCCTAGACCCATTCGTTGGGCTTCAAGGCGGATCATTTCGGAGCATTCAGCGTAGCCCATTCGACTATCGCTGGTGACGGTGGTGTTGATTTCGACGAGTTTTCGAAGGAGATTGAGCTCATTTGCTAAAGCTTCTTCAATCATAACCTACTTGCCTCCAAATGTAAGTGCAGGACACTTTGGGGTAAAAGGCTACCGAAAGGATAGTCTTTTTTCTGTGAATCTAGAAGTTTACATGACACTTGTGATTATATGGGAATCAAGAAAGGCGTTGGGACATGAGTCAAGAGAAAAAGTCTCGAAGGCGGTTATACGGTTTCATCATCATTAATGTCATCGAAGAGGTCATAATTGCCAGCATCGCTTTTGTGGTTCTCAGCGTTTTTGTACCTTGGCTTTTACTTCCAGGGATGATTGTGGTTGCATTTGGGCTTGTCATCTTTACTCTGGTCAAAATTTACTCCTATTGGACCAGTGCATATATTCCCGTTTATGATCCATTGATTGGTCAAGAAGGAGTGGCATTGAGCGACTTTCGGGAGATAAAGGCGAATGTTTGGGTGGGTAAAGTTCGAGTCCGTGGTGAAGTGTGGAATGCTCAAACACAAGATCGGATTCACCAAAATTCTCCCATTTTAGTAAAAGGAGTCGATGGACTAACACTACAAGTAGCTTTGAAGGAAAGAAACAAGCACTAGAACAAATTGCTCGAGATGCAATAGGTATTGATTAGAAAAAAGTGGACTATTCATCTTCTTCCGGTTGACTTTGAGCTTTTGCTTGCTCTAGAGCATTTTCTGCAACGAGGATGAATGCATCAGCAACTCCAGTGGCGTCTGCAGCAGAGGTTTCGATGTAAGGGATGCTCCACCAGTTTTGAAGCATTTGGGCTGCTTCCGATGGGACTTGTCGGCTTTCTTCAAGATCCACTTTATTGCCGATGAGAATTATTGCTCCGTGAGAAACTACATTCCGAAAGTCGTTATACCAGTTTTGGAGGGTCATAAAGGTTCGTGGTTCTGTTACATCAAAAACTAATAGGGCTCCATGAGCGCCGCTATAGTAATGGCGGCGGACTTGGCGAAATGAGGGTTGACCGGCAACATCCCAAATAACTAGTTTGACGTTTTGTTCTTGGATTTCTAAATCTCTGACTGCAAAACTTGCCCCTAGAGACTGTTTGTACTCGGGTGAGAAGGTGTTTTGGGTGTATCGGAGAACAAGGGATGTTTTACCCACTGCGCCATCGCCCATCATGACTACCTTAAGTCCGAAGTCCGTTGGGCGATCTGTGACTCTTTCATGGATGTCAGTGGGTGCTAGCTTGTTTGACACTTTCACCCTTTCCCAGGTGGTTCCCTAAAGCGTACACTGTAAGATAGTGCAAAAAGGTTTCGTACAAAAAATGATATTTTTTTCAAAAAATGGGAAAAACAAGGCAAAACTTCATATTCAAAACAAGAAATTTCCAAATTGTCTAGGATTAGCAATTCTGCTTTTTTGATTACTTTGATGGTTACCTTGTTCTAAGGAAAAAGTAACTTCCGAGAAGAATAACTGCGATTATCAGCGTGCCGACAGCGAGGTAGACGAGTAGGTAATTTACAGGAGGAATTGCTCCGGGAGTGTGTCCGGGAACACCGAGATGGTAATGCTCCCAGAACACGAGTTCGACATATTCCCCTTCAATTCGTCTGTACCACTGGTAGGGTCCACAGCCGATGGGTTTAGAATTTGTGAAAAGGGTGGGATTGAGGATTCCCTGCCATATATGCTTAGGAAGGATCACCCAGTTTCGGACGTTGTCAAAGGCCCAGTAGCTTTTGCCGTTGGTTGTTATGCGTACATGATAATCATCAATCGCTTCACAGGAATTCAAATAGGGAATTTGATTGATGTACTCCGGAATTGCATTATCGACGATTAACCGATAACTGAACTCAACATCATGAGCGGTAACTTTTCCTCCAAAATCACCACCCATGTCATGCCAATATGCAGGTGGAGATTGATAGTATCCATCAATTTCAGATGTTTGCAAGGCCGGAGGGATATCAGTTGTATTTCCGTATAAAATAAAGTCGAATTGATAGCCTTCAGTGAGTTCAGTTTTAGACCAGTTGAAAGCAAGACCCCCACCATTTACGGTACTTGAATGGTTCATTGGATCGTCAAATCCTGTAAGGGTGAGGTATATCTGATCTAAGATGTACCATTCGGATGAACTTGATGCGGTTAATGGATTCTGTGAACGCATTGGTTCATTAATGAGTGTATCAAAGACTCCACCGGTTCCAGTTGTTGGATGACGGTATGGATCACCAAATCTCAAGCGGACTGTTCGTGGTGTCCAACGATTTAATGGTCCCGTCCCATGACCTGGTATTACTACGAAATTTTGCCAAGTATCTGTCCGATGAGCGTTGACTTCTATATTGCTAAACCACACAAGCATGGGCATATCTCCCACCAGGATTTGCTGTGCATCATGAGCTGCATCAAGGACGGTATCATAGTCAGATGATGTTAACATGAGCTCGACTAAGTTGTCATAAGTGCTGTTAGACCAGTTCATGTAGTTCCCTCCTGAATTAGGAATCTGATCACTGATGAAGTTCTCTAGAATTTGCGGGTTATGTTGGAGGAATTCAATTTCGATGATTGCTGCGTCATAATCGCGTGGATAGGTCTGTTTGAGCGCTTCTAGTGTGTTAGAAGGGATGGCTTGCGGTGCTACGGGGATCCCAGCATCAGTCCAATAACCTTGCATGGCAGCCATTACTGCACCCCATCCTGAACTCTCAGAGGGATAGAGAGGACGAAAAACAAAGTCTGAGCCATCAGGTGCTTCAATGAAATCATCACTATCAATATCGATGAATCCGGCTTGGTTTAGGACAATTCGTGCGACTTCAACTTGTGATTCTTTGTAACTCGGAGTAGTTTGATTATTATGCCACACACCAGTTGAATAGGGAATTAATGTATCAAGGGGCAAACCAAGACCCTCCCACATTACTGAAGCGGCTTCATGTTTATCCACCGCTAAAGCGAGGGCTTGGCGAAATTCTGGAATGGAGTAGGGGTAGCGTTCACAATTGATGGCCATGATGCCAACTTTGAGTCCTTTTGTGCGGGTTACCTCGATATCAGGGTTTGCTTCAAGAGATCCAACATAAGTGGCTTTGACACTGTCAGCTAAATGATCAAGGCTTCCATCAATTAATGCGGCGATTTGTTGGTCTTTACTTGAGATTACATGGAACACTGCCCGGTCAGCAAAAGGTCCTGTTGGATCCCAGTCGACAGCAGTGGCCAGGACGTTTGGTATCGGTTTCTGTTCTGTATAAGTTATGAAGAATGGAAGTAGCATAGCGAGTATTAAGAGTGTAAACATTTGAACCGAAGATTTACGTTCCACTGCACGTTCGAGCCCCTTGGCGTTTTGCTCAAACCAACTTTGAGTAGCAGTATAGTGTCGGGTCAGATGGCGCCTTAAATGAATTATTATTCCGGAAGACCTCACCCCCTTGTTCATTACTGGTTTGAGTTATACGCTAAGGTTTTATCATCCTCAATGCTAAAGTCGAGAGTAAAAGGATGTTAATTCGATGTATGGATGGCAAGGTAAACTTCTTCGCGTTGATTTAACCACTCAACAGATTCGTGAAGAGGTGATTCCCCAAGAAGTCTTACATCAATTCATAGGAGGCAAGGGCTTGGGAACCTACTATCTGTATCAAGAAGTTCCTCCACGGATTAATCCTCTTGGCCCTGACAACCGGTTTTACTTGGTTGCAGGTCCTGCCCAAGGTACTCGCATTCCTATTACTGGAAGAATTGCCGCAGTTTCGAAAAGCCCACTGACCAACCTGTATATCGATAGCCAAATGGGTGGATCTCTTGGACCCCAATTGAAGAGAGGAGGTTATGATTTACTTATCATTCAGGGGCAATCTGATAAACCAGTGTGGATTCAGATTAGCCCTGAGGGTCATGCCGTTCATGATGCAACACATCTTTGGGGGAAAACTACTCATGAAGTTGAATTAGCCCTTCGAAAGGAAGATCCTGATACACAAGTCATCTCAACAGGACCTGCAGGAGAGCATTTAGTGCGGTTTGCATGTCTAACGCATAATTATTTTCGGAATTTTGGACGTGGCGGGTTAGGTGCGGTCTTTGGTTCAAAACGGTTGAAAGCGATTGCCATCCAAGCTGAAAAAGAGTGGATTCCGACCCCGGATTCGGATAAAGAACTAACCCTCCTCAAGAAACTGGCTCAAAGCTCACGGAAGGCAAAAAGACGGGGACATTCCCTCCATTATCATGGAACACCATGGCTCGTAGATTACGCAAACAGCATCGGGATGTTTCCAACTCGGAATTTTCAGACCACCCACTTTGAGGGGCATAAGGAAATTTCTGATGAAAGTCTCGAAAAACAATTTCACGATGATAAACGGCGAACTCCCTGTGAGGGCTGTGTGATAAGTTGTGCTTGGACGTTCAAAAAGCCTGACTTCGAGTGGGCTGCCGCTGGGCAAACTGGTAAAATTGCTATTCCCGAATATGAAACCTTGGGCTTAATGGGTGGAAATTTAGGTATAGCTGACACACTCGCGATAATTCATGCAAACCACTTGTGTAACGTATTGGGGCTAGATACCATTAGCACAGGGAACGTGATCGGATTTCTCATGGAGCTCTCCCAGAAGCGACTTTTGCCTGATGAGCTCAAAGGCGCTAAGATTGAATTTGGTGATGCTAGCAGTGTTTTGGAGCTCCTTCCAAAGATAGCCAATCGTGAAGGCATCGGTGACCGACTCGCCCAGGGTACCCGACAATTCGCTTCGGAACTAGGTGAAGAAGCCCAACAGGTAGCGATCCAAACAAAGGGTTTGGAGTATCCAGCCTGGGACCCACGAGGAAAACTCGGTTTAGGTCTTAGTTACGCAACTGCAGCCGCTGGACCAAGCCATCTTCGAGGGTGGCCTTCAACCACGGAACCCCCCAACGCTAGTGCCACTACAGTCTTAGATTCACTTATCGAGCAACAAAATCTGAAAGTACTCAAAGATTCGCTGATTATTTGTCACTTCACTCACTCAATTTCACCCCGGCTAGGGATTAAGGGCTGTGCGGAAATCTTTGAAACTGCAACAGGAGTTAAGGCTACCAAAGAATCAGTGAACGAAGCTGCCAATCGTATCTGGCTTCTAGCCCGGATGTTCAATAACCGTGAATACGATGACGCACCCCGAAGGTATGATGTTCTTCCATACCGGTTCATGAACGATCCTATCCCAGATGGCCCCACCAAAGGATATACAGCTTTTATCAGTCACAAAGATTTCGAGGATTCCTTGACTGAATTTTACAAGCGACGAGGCTGTGACACTGATGGACGTCCAACCAAGAAAGCCATTCAGAATCTTGGACTCGCCAAGATGATAACTTAGAGCTAGAAGATGGGAATTATTATTTTCACTTTCATTGCGGGGTGTCTAAGGATTATAAAGTCCCGATTCTGATGAGGAAAGAAGAAACACGTGGGTTGGACACCTCTCGCTAAAAGACCAGTACGTATAATAGGGGACACAGTACACAATCACCGGAGTGTAATTCCCCTTGCCTCGTGTCTGAATACTTTCGGCAAGGTCTCCCCACTCACTCTGTCTGAAACCCATCATGCATTGATCATCGGATGGAAGAACCATGCCCACAGAACTCGAAAAAATCGATGGCGTCGGACCCACCGTCGCCCAAAAACTCGAAGAATGCGGCTTCCGCACCATCGAAGGCATCGCCGCAGCCTCCGTCAAAGAGCTCACTAGCCTCGCTGGCATCGGCGCTAGCACCGCCCAAAAGATTATCGAATCTGCTCAACGT
>JAEOSA010000117.1 GCA_016840595.1 Candidatus Hermodarchaeota archaeon
CAGTTTACTTGATTCTGTGTTAATCGTTTCACTAGTGCTTCCAATTGCCTCAACCAGTTTGGAAGCAACAGTTTGTAATTGTACAAGCTCCTGCTGGAGAGTAGACACATAGTCTTCAGTTTCATCCAAAAGTGCAGTAGCAAAGGTTCCTAAGTGTTTGTCAATTGCATTTCGCTGTTCATCAATTTTCGAAGCACAAGTTTGCCCAATATTCTCAATGATGTCCTGGGTACTAGTAATTTGGTTCCGATCAAAATTCTTTAGCTGGGTTTGAATTTCAGAAATTGTCGCAGTTACACTTGCACTCTGTTCACGGACTAGGTCTCGCATGTGATCAACTAGGTCTTCAGCACGTTTCGTTTGTGATTCTGATTCGTTTTGAACGCTTTCCACAAATTTGTCAGCTGTTTGGCGAATTGCAGAAAGGTTGGATTCAGTTGCAGTTTCAATCTCATCTGACATTGTCTCCATCTTTTGCGTCAAAGTAAGTTCTTGAGCGCTAATATCCTCGACTAATCCTTCCAGTAGAGTTTCTGTTTCATTAAGCTGGGCAAGGCAATCTTCTTGCATTTCATTAATTCCCTGAGTAAGTTGTTCATTGAATCCTGTTTTCTCACGTTCAAAGGCTTGAGCTGTGGCTGTCAGTAAATTACCTGCATCATCCCCAAAATTCGCGAGCGTCGTGGAAACATTCACCGTTGCTTGATCAACAGCCGAACCAATAGCGGTATTAAGGGCACCAAGATTAGCTGTGACATTAGACGAATAGTCATCCATTATCTTGGTAATAGGCAGCCAATAACGGTCAACTCGTGTTTTCACACGCGTATCATACTTTTCAAGAGTCTCACCTAGCTTAGTTTCAAGGGCTTGAATTGTAGAGGTTACGGGAGGTGCCTGAGTATCTTGATATTCTCGGAGTTGTTCTGACAATTGAGTTCGAAGACGTTTATCTAAGCTATTTTGAAAAGCTGCATTTGCTTGAACTTCCAGATCTGCATAACTATTTGTGAGGGTTGTTTGATAGTTTTCCACTGCCGTGCTGGAACCTTTCTTCACAAGGTTGGTTAGTGTTATTTTCAAGTCATTGCTGTAATTAGCGTGGAGTAGCTGTTCATGAATCGATTGGAGTCTGGTTGCGATGTTTTTCGTATAGTCTTTTTGCTGTTTTTCAAGGACCGATTGATAATCAACGAAGATTGACTGTGGAGTAATGACTTGGCTGTTAAGATGCTGTTCGGCTAATCTTGGGAGTAGTTCTTGAGGGAGTTGTTGTAGGGTCGAAAGTGTGGCTTCAAAGATTGTTGAAATTTGTGCTTCTCGGTCAGTTTGGTTGCGGAGTTTCTCTTGAAATTCTTCTAAAATTTCAGTTAATTCGTTTGCGAGTTTATCACGAACCGCTTTCTTCTCTTTTGGTAAAAGGGTCTTTGGAAGGGCAAGAACGCGGTTTACGGTTTTTTGGAATAAGGTGTCTATTTGGTTTTCTCGCTTAGATTGCCGTGATACTTTCGTTTTACAATTACGAAGATGAGTAGTAATCTGAGCTGAGAATTCTCCGCTTATTAACTCGATGAGCTTTTGCAGTTGCTCATCTTGGATTGTATTGAATTCTTCACGGGCTTTTTTGAATATGATATCAGATTGTTTGTTGAACGCGGTGTGTTGTTTCGCGGCAAAGTCTTGAAATGTCGTCAAGAGTGTATTGAGTTGTGTTTTTACACTCGTGATGATTTTCTTGTTTATTCTTTTGAGTGCTGCTTTTGTTACTTGCTTTCTTCCTGCCAATCGGGCGGTTTTGGCTGCTTGCGTTTCCAGGGTAGTCTGTTTGTTTTTCAGAGTAGTCTTGTAACCATCTAAGGCGGCTAGAGCAATTGGAGGTACTATTTCTGAAAGAGAGGCAGTTAGACCATTGATTACTTTTTGATCTCTATTGGATAACTGAGTTGAATGGGATTGAACGGCCTTAGCAATCGCGGCTTCTCGTTTATCTTGAATTTCAGTAATTGAGGGCTGAAATTCTGCAATTGCGGTTTCAACTTTGGCAATCTGTTCTTGTCTTACACGGTTTGCAGTTGTATCAACACCATCAGAGTATTGTTTCACAATGTTTTCAAGTTGAGAAAATTCCTTTTGCAACTCTGAAGTTGATGCTTTCGTGATTTTATTCAAGGCTGCTGTAAATGTACGCAGCTGTTTGTCAACAATTTGTTGAGTCTTGGTGGCTTTAGTGATATTTTCTATTGCTGCCTGTTTAACTGCCTTCTTGGTTTGTCTAATCCTGTCTTGAGCATATTGACCGATTTGATCCTTAGTTGTTTTTAGGCTGACAAGAACAACGTTTCTTTCTTGGTTTACCAGTTTTTGGGCCCGTTTACTAAGAGTACGACTCTGTTCTTCTTGTAATGCAATTTTCGATTGGAAATCGGTGAGAAACGATTCAGTGGTTTTTTGGACGTTTGTCAACCGGCGTTTAAGCCGTCTTCCAATCTGGCCTCCCCTGGATTTGAAATTCTTTTGAAGAGAGGTTTGCGTTGCAGTAAGATTCTTGATTATTGATTGAAGGAGAGTGCGTACTTCAAGAAGGTGGGCAAGGTAAGCATCCCTCATTTCGATACCTAAACCTTCACTGGCGGCATCAAGGATTTGTTCATGTTCTAATTTCACTTGTTCTGTAAGTGTGGCTAAATCAGATTTGATTTTTGAGAACTGATTAAACGTGAGTGCAGAAGGTGGCCATTGAGCAATAGTTGTACTCGCTTCTTTGTGCAACCCTTGGAATCCTCGGCTAGTGGTTTCAAGTGACTTCTGCAACTCTTGAAAGAGGGAATTAGTGATTTGCACAGAAGTTTTTCGGGAGGTATTTATTGTGGTTTCCATTTCAGTTGCAGTTTTATTTGTTCTTTGTGTTAAACGGCGACCATCTTTCTTCAGCGCCTTTTCCATTTGTACTACAGTTTCATTCAATGCCTGGGTTCGTCGCGTCCAAACATCACGAACTTGAGTGTTGATATCTTGAATGCTCTTCGAGAGGGTGTTTTCTATACCTGCTTGAAAAGTTGTGAGGGCTTGTTGTGATTCTTGACTATAGGTCTCGATTTTGTTTTTAAGATCAATAGCAGTTTCATCTGTAATTTCTGATGAACCTTCTTTTTGTGACGTAATTCCTGTTGATAATGTCTTGAGGGTGGAATCAACACTTCTCTGGTAAACGGAGTCGGCGTCTTCAAGGTGTGATTTTAATTGTTGGGTAGAGGTATCCGCTTGATTGAGTAGACGGTCTGCGATTGTTGTGGTCCATTGTTCTGTTTCCTCTCTGTGAGCTTCCATCGCCTTACTGGCATCGTCCAAAGCTAGTTTCTGGGTGTCCTCGAATTGCTTTTTTCCCTCTCTTATTGTTTGTTTAAGAGATTGTTGCAGAGCAATTGTTTGATTTGATAGTTCCTCGGTGCTGGAAGCAGAAAGATTGGTCAAAGTTTTTTGAAGATTTTCAGAAACATTACTCAAAACAATATTTGTAGCCATCGCGGCTTCATTCAAGGCAATTCCTTGTCGCTCATTCAGATTCTCTAAGGATGAACGGATCTGTCTCGTCATTGATTGTAATTCGCTGTGTATCTCGTCTATGGTTTTATTTTGAAGTTTTTGTAATTCTTTCCATGACGCTCGGGTTTCCTTGGAAAATGCTTGGACTTCATTAGCTAGTTCCTTATAAGGTGCAAAAGCTCGGTAACGATTTACCACTCCAGGAAGAGGTTTGACTAATTGTTTCTTCACGAGTGTGGCAATTGTACTTTCGACCTTGACTAGAGGGACGCCTGAATAGAGACTTATTTCTCCGTGTGTTAGTCGGCCCATAATTAGCAACGCTGTGTATACTCGGCTTTGTGACTCTGAAAGTTTAAATTGGACCTGCAATGCTAATAACAAGTCTGGAGAAATCTCAATTGGTGCTGGGCACTGTGGAGAACGTGTCTTCTCCCTTTCTAGGGCTGGAGGGGGGTTAGAATTACCTTCTTGTGGTGTCATATCTCATCACCAAATCAATTCCAAGGTTGCTTACGTAAGAGGTGAATGGAATCGACTGCTGCGATAGTAGTTGTTTCTCGTCACCCTCTATAAGGATGCCGCGCATTTGATGTTAAAATTTAGAAACTTTCTTTGAGCATCTGTTCTTGAGCTGCTAAAACTCCAGAACCAATGGGTACATCGTAGCCAAGACGTTTCAGTACTACCTCAATAATAGCGATTGTTGCTAACACGTCTCGTTCTGTACAGATGTTCATGTGGTTAGTTCGCCAAATCTTTCCTTTGACTGGACCTTGACCACCTGCAATGAGAATTCCCAGATTACGAACTTGATTCCGAAATTCCTTGTCAGTAATGCCTCCCGGATATCTGACGGCTGTTACAGTGTTAGAATAAAAGGCGGGGTCAGCAAGGAGGTCAAGACCCATCCCGAGGTATCCTGCCCGAGTGATTCTTCCTAAACGGCGATGGCGTTCAATTCGCTGTTCATAGCCTTCCTCAAACATTATGGTTAGAGACTCGTGGAGTCCGTAAATGAGGGTGACTGCAGAGGTGAAGGGGGAATCGCCAAAACTGTCATAGCGTTTCTTCGCCTTTACCAAGTCAAGGTAGTAAGTGGGGTTCGACTGTTTTCGATTCTCAATCTTTTTCCAGGCACGAGAACCTACCCAGATAACTCCAAGACCCGGAGGTACACCGAGGCATTTCTGGCTTCCTGTTACCAACATGTCAAAATTCCACTTATCTGGATAAACGTAATCTCCACCAACAGATGTGATTCCATCAACAATGAGAAGGCGGTCATAATCTCGCACAACCTGACCGATCTCCTTGGCTGGATTAAGAACACCTGTTGAAGTTTCGTTGTGACATATTGTTACTGCCCGAATTGAAGCATCAGACGCTAAAGCCTCGCGCACAGCCTCAGGGCTAGCTGCTTGACCGTAAGCAATCTCCTGTAGTACAGATTTTCCACCAAATGCTGTAGTGATTTCTTGCCAACGTTCACTAAACTTTCCGTTAACCACGTTCAGAACTTTTTCGCCCGGTTCAATCGCATTTGCAATAGCCGCTTCCATCGCAGCCGTTCCCGATCCCGCAAACAATAACACGTCTTGTTCTGTCTGAAGTAACCGTTGTAGGAGTCCTACTGTTTCTTTGTAGGTGGTTTGGTATTCTTTTGTTCGGTGACCATATATGACTCGTGACATTGCCCGATATACACGGGGGTGAATCGGTACAGGTCCAGGAATCATCAGGGTTGTGAGCTCTTCATCATACATGTTAAAACAACACCTGTCAACACTCATGCTCCCCGCAGAACATTTTCCGTTATAAGCCTTTGTGTTAGAATTGTGTATCTCATTTTACCTCTAATTATGATAACTGAGTTATGCAGGAAAATGACGATATTTCATGTAAGCTAATGCTTCGTAGAAGTATTTTCCACCAAACACCCCACTCGTTTTCAGGCCACCGAGGTGTGGGAAGAATGTATCAAAGTGGAGATGATCAGAGTTAATGGTTACTCCTGGTGCTTCAATTTCATCGAAGAAACGTTGCCAAATCGCTGGATCTTCACTGTACACCGAAGTTCGAATACCGTATGGTGTATTATTCGCCTGATTCATTGCCTCTTCAAAAGTGCGAATCTTCATGATAGGCAACACCGGTCCAAAGGTCTCTTGATACCACATCTGGCACTCGAGGGGCACATCACTTAGAATTGTAGGCTTGTAAAATAGGCCAGCATCATCACGTTCTCCGGAGACGTTAATTCGATAGCCACCGACTTCTAATTTAGCTCCTTTTTTCAAAGCCTCTTGGGTCATATCAATCACTTGATACAATGCTCTACTCCCAACGATGGGCAAATCTGTTTCAGGATCTGCGGGAATGCCTGGCTGCATTTTTTCACTTTCCTCGACTAGAGCTTTGATGAATTCATTATAGATGGCTTCGTGGAGAAAGAGCCTTTTGGCAGCAAGACAAATTTGTCCTGAACCAAAGAACCTAGCTTGTGTCACAAAGTGGGCTACTTTATCAATGTCAACATCTTTCCATACGAGGCTGGCTCCACTTCCAGCAAGTTCAGGCACAAAGTGCATTCCTCGCTTAATCGCCTGCCCCATTAACTGTAATCCAATTTGTGAATCACCATAGTAGACCATTGCATTCAGTGGCGCTTCGTTCACCATATACTGGGCTATTGGTCTAGCAGGTCCAATGACGGCTTGAAATGCGCTAACTGGAAAGTCT
>JAEOSA010000118.1 GCA_016840595.1 Candidatus Hermodarchaeota archaeon
CTATTCAATTCCGAAGAATTATTTTTCTTACCTTGTTGAGTACCTTAGCCAAAAAGATTATACTTCCCCCTGTGTTGTTCAATTTGCGGGTAGGCTTATTATCCTGGGGTGGCAAATTGGCCATTACAAAGGTTGCTTCATTTATTCAGGGTCCTCCTGAAGCCATGAAGAATGGCTTTTCTTCCACACCAGAAGCTGATTTGGTTTCTGCTCTGATGTATTTACGAACACAAGTGCAAGAACCCATTCCCTATGTGTATTTATCCCGAGTATACGTGCCTTTCTTTTTGGTTCATGCATTACCAGGTCGGAGTTTAATTATTAGTGGAGTTGGGGAACCTACCATTTCGGTTCGTCATTCCTCAATTCCTTCGCTTATTCAGATGCGAGAAAAACTTCGTAGTGTCGAGAAAATGGAGTTGGTTCCAAAGCTCCTAGGGGAATTTATTCAAACCTTTGAGAAGCCGACTAGTGAATTGATTGTCATTCGTAATGCCATGTTACCGACTATGGTTGAGACACTGCGACTTCTCGTTGATTCAGCTATAGCTCCACCCCGAGAAGATGTATGTTTAAGCTCACGTCTTTCGACCAAAGAGATTCATGATGTAGGAATTCTATTTCGGAACGAACGAGCACGGCTTGATGACGAACTTACACAGTTAGGTCAAGCAGAGATTTTGATTAATGAATTTGTGGATGAACAGATTCGTCTCCTTGATGCCCGACAGGATCGGATGTCTCCAGGGGCGACTCTTCGGTGGGAGGCACAACATATTGAAAGTGAACCGGACCCGTCATTTTTTGCGGAGGAGCCTTCTCTGGAGTTGGATCAAACAAAGGAACGGATTTCAGGCGAGCTTGTTGGCTTGATTAGCCAGTTAGAAAAATCACTCGGGGTATCGTCCGAGCAGTGTCGTCGATTAGTTAGCCAAATTCAAACTAAACCCATAGAAGCCGAATGGCATCTGGCAAATGTAAAAACGCGTTTACTTGAATTGCAGAACACGACAAGTGCATTTCAAGAGATTATCCAACAAGCCCTTGGAAATCTTGAACAGAAAAGCGAACAACTTCATGAAGCTAAGCTTCAGTCTCAATGGGGTCAGGAGGAGCCATTGCTACAGCCAGAAGGACCTAGTCCTTCTCCGTTCCCGAGTGGGACAATAACGTACACGCGGCAACCCAGAGAAGAAGAAGCCACTGATGCTCAACTAGCTGAACTAAGCATGGTTCGGGAAGCAACAGTAAAGTTGCACACTGAGTTGAAGGGTGCCATCAAGAAGTTAAGAGACCAACTTGAAGGCGAGCAGCAACAATTTGAGACCATCAGTGCCCCAGCTGACACATTGCAAGGATATCTGCCGCTTATGCGGTTAGCTGTCCCGATTTTTGTTGTAAAAATTGGTCAAGGTGAGGGACGATATGGTGTGATTCCCCCACTCCGGCTCAATGAAGGGTCCCAAACCCAATACAGCGTGAAATTTTATGATGACGTTTTTGGAGAGCAATTGATTCAGTTGCTTCGAACTGAAATCAGAGCTAGCCCCTTATTCCGACAGACGCTGGATGACAAAGCTCGTGGAGCGGATTGGATCACTCGGCCTTTCAGTACTGAACACGTTCAACGTGGTACTCGACAACTGGCCAATTATGGACTCTTAACTTATGAAACAAGAGAACAAGTAGCTGATTATTGGACAAGCCTTCTTTCACTATAATCCAAAAGATTAGCCAGACCAGGCATCGAGGCTTTGTTGCTGTTGACCTTCTTTGGCTTTCAACAAACGATCTACAACATTTGTTACGCGAGTTTCTGAGAATCCTCGCTCATGGCAAAGAAATTGAATCAACCCGTCCTTATCGATGGGCTTTGGTGTAATATCATACTCATCTGAGATAGGGTGGTCTAGGAAAATTCGTCGTATTTTATGATAATTGGGTGGAAGCTGTTCCAAGATTTTACTTGGAAGATTATCCAAGGTATTGTTTTCTACAATTAGTTTCAGCGCAGTTTTTGGACCAATTTGTGGGACGCCGGAATTAAAATCAGTTCCAATGAGAAGCGCCATATCAACTAATTGTTCACGACTGATATTATACTCTGAGAGGAATTTATTCAAGTCGATGAGTTCTGGTTGGAGGGGAACAGAAGTGCCTTTACTGGGAAGTCGTTTTCTTCCAGTAAGAGTGAGGTAGCGAAGAAGTCTGGGGGTTCCAAAAAGGAGTGTATCAAAATCACGGCTTGCTGTTGCCCAGGCATCTCCCCGTTGAACCATATAGGCCGCTTGGGCTTCTCCTTCCCCAGGTGCTTGAACGTAGGGAATGCCCAGGTAAATTAATACCTGTTGGGCTTCCTCAACCATCGAACGCGTTAGACGTCCTGTGGCAACAGCCTTCGACCAGGCAGTTTTCATATCCCCCTTCGCTACCGCTTCCTGATATTCTTGTTCTGCCCGAGTTCGTTGCTCTCGACGTTTTTCAATCTCTTCTGATTTCAAATCAGGAGGTTTCCCATCAAAGACGAAAATAAGTTTCAAATCATACTCAGTGATGAGCCGTGTGGTTCGATATAGGAGCCCCACCAAATGCGATGTCACGCGCCCTTCACGATCTTTCAATGGCACCCCGTCAGGTGTCCGAATCAATGCTAGAAACTGATGAAGTTGATTAGCAGCATCCACAGCGAAAGATCGCCCCCTCAATGCCTCTAATGTTAACACCTGTGGAGTAACAAGGGGGGCTAGTTTAACACCCAAAACGTACACCTTCTTCATCAATCATATCGAATAATAATCTGCTTCACTCATAACATGACCCTCCATAAAGGTTGTGTCAATGACTAGAAGCTCCTGTGAACCTTTTCTCTAGTTAATCGATTAAAAAAAAGAGAAGAAGAATTTGATCTAGGTAGTGATGGTTACTAAGCTTTCTCTTCCTCAGCGATGATGCCACCGATGAGTAGTAGGAGTCCGCCAATGGTGCCCAAGGACAAAATTCCTAGAATGATGAGACCAACACGATGTGCTCCTGGATTATCTCGCCACATGAGAGGTAAGATACCAAAAAGCAGGCCGAGTACAGCTAGACCGATAAAAATTCCACCAGCCAGTAATGCAAACATCATCAGCATTGGATCAATTAGCATCCACCCGAACATGACAACAAAGAGAGCAATCATGCCGATGGCGAGGAGCAAGTTGAGAATACCACCGATTAACACCAAAGTCTTTGCAGTGTCAGACATTTTTTTCACTCATAGTTTTTATTGTTTCAACTCTGTTTAAGAGTTGTTTCTGATGGCATAGAGGCGACTTAAAGGCTTTTGGCTACTATTAGGCATAAAAATCGACAGAATGCTTAGTGAGTAGCGTTTCATTAGTAATTGACGCATTTTTTCGCGTGAAGAAAAGAACACCATGAGAGACACTGGTTCACTCTAACTAATCCTAATAGTAACTCAATCACGAAAAAAATATGGAAAAACGACCTTTTGCTATTGCTCAAGGTCGTTTAACCGCTGGGATAAATTAAGACGCCAATTAGTACGAGTAGACCTGGAAGACCACCCGCTAGGATCAATGCGAGAATACTAGTGATTAATAGATTAGTCTTATTACCAGGAATATCGTGACGCCAGCGCCACCAAAGAAAGAATACGATGAGACCGAATATTCCGAAGACTAAGTAGATGCCTGCAGACATCATTAAGATTATGCCGAACATTGGAATCGCCAGCAATGGTAGTAAGGAAACAACATTCCAAGCACCAAGAACTATGAAGACAATGAATAAGATGAGTTGGAGATATGTGCCAACATTCACTAGCATTTGAGCTGTACTTTCATCTGCCATATTTCATAATGCCTCCTAAAGTTTCTATTGTTTGAACTCCGTTAAGGAGTGGCTAAGCCTCATAATAAGACGACTTAAAGGCTTTTGGCTAATAATTAGCGTAGAAATCGGCATATTTCGTATTTTCTGAATAATCCCGCTGTTTGCCTAACTCAGGTTAACGCCTTGAAGCGAATGTCACAATTCTTTGTTAAATAACGATTTCACCTTTTTCAAGAAGTGAAATATTCTCAATAAGATTTGGTGGATTTCCTCTCCGTTCAGCAGTTTGCCAAAGAACTTTGATCATGAATGAGGTAACAGTTGCTTTCAATTGAGGTATGTCCTCGATTTGATGAAGAGGCGCATATGTTTCGATAACAACAGTACAAAGGTGGAGTTTTTCTTTTGTGAATAGTGGGTCTGTGTCCAATATGGAGGCACATGCAACCGCCAGATCCTCGAAATAAGGACCAATGTGGCTTTCTTCAAAATCAACTCCAACCAGGTGGTCGTTGTGATAAAGAAAGTTGCGAATGCGTGTGTCTCCTTTGATGAGGGTTTGCTTATCATTACGTCGGAAGACAGTATGATACTTGGCTAGCCAAGAGGCGAGGAGTTGTCCGTAGTTGGGGTCTGGGTCTTCGGTGATGAGGTCACAGAAATTTGGGCCAGGAATGTATTCGAGAACCAATACATCAGAGGTGGTTCCAATTACCTGTGGGACGGTTATCTTGTACTCTTGAGCTGTTTTCAGTACGGACGTTTCGTGGGCGATTCCGGGTTGGTGGTATAACTTTGCGATTAGGATGTCGGGTGTTGGTTTTGTGTGTTGGGCTCCGGTGATTTTGTAGACTTCATTTCTTCGGCTGGGGAGCCTTTCGAAGGCTGTGATGGAATAGTCTTCGCCAAGGAGCGCTTTTAGTGAGCTGATGATTGTCCAGGGCAAAGTTGTGGTTGGCATGGCGTTGTCCTCAGTGCAATGTATGTGTGTTGGGATGCGATGGGTTAAGAGTTTTCGGAGGGTCATGGTTGGTGAAATGCCATTAGGTATTTGAGGGAATGAGAGCTTCATAAGATGTGAGCAATTGTCCATGGCGAGTCTCGTAGTGGTTCGATAACGAGATAGGCGAGGTATGAAGAATATGAAAAGAAATACTGACCCGTTACTTGAGACGTTGGTGCCGAAGGCGAAGTTTTGGTTTGAGCTGGATGGTGAATTGATTTTAGGGCGGGGAGGGGCACTTCTGTTGCGTGGCATTGATGAACATGGGTCGATAAGTCAGGCGGTGAAAGCGCTTCCTGAGGATGAGTTAGGTGAAATGGAATCGCCTTCGTATCGATTTGCGTGGGGATATCTTCGGAAGGTGGAAGAACGACTTGGCGCGCCAATTGTTGAAAAGCGTCGGGGTTACAGAGAAGGGATTGGTGGTACTGCTTTAACTGAACTCGGTCAGCAGCTGTTGAAACTGTATGAAAAATACGAGGAGAAATTGAAAGATTTATTGACTTAAAAATGAGATATGGGGGGAGTGTTGGGAAGCCTTATAGGGATACCATTCCTAAATTATGATAGATTTCCTTTCAGGATATGGAGGTTGAGTAGTGAGAATTCCTGATGAAGAAAAACGTTTTGACGCTGTGTACAAGCTTGTCACCTTAGGAGAAGCCGCGGTTGGAAAAACGAGTCTAGTCAACAAGTATGTCACTGGAAAATTCGATCGTGATTATCGCCGTACACTAGGTATCGATATTAGCACCTATGATGCAAAAATCGATAGTCAGCTTTTCAAGTTATTAATCTGGGATCTAGCGGGGCAAGACATTTTTCGAGATCTGCGAACCCGTTACTGTCAGGGCGCTTCAGGTGGTATTTTGGTATTTGATTTGACTCGTCCACAGACCCTTGAAACAATTCCTCGATGGGTTGAGGCATTTCGTGAGGCCGTAGGACCTGATCCGCTTCTCATTTTATTGGGAAACAAAGCGGATTTAGAGAAGAATCGGAAGGTGACTCCTGAACAGGGAACAAAGATTGCTAAGGAGCTTGGGCTGTTTCAGTATGATGAAACATCAGCGAAGACGGGACATCATGTTACGACTGCTTTCAATACTTTGGCGAAAATAATGTATAAACACCATACTCAACGGCGTGCTCCCCCATAGTTCTTCTCTGGAAGCTTGCTAATTGCGAGGGAACCAGAAATCCGATTTCTTTGGTAGGTAGAACCGAAAGTTTATCACTGGGATTTTTAGAGGTTTGTTAGTGCGTTGTATATCTTCGACATAACATGATATACGATTCACAGAACTTGGAGAAGAAGGGCTTCAGAGGTAAAAGCTATGTCCATGATGGCTA
>JAEOSA010000343.1 GCA_016840595.1 Candidatus Hermodarchaeota archaeon
AGGGTACGGTCCCAGCGGAGGTTTCTTTTAAAACCCGACCTTGTTGATTCTGGAGAGCAACTCGAATCACACTTACTGCATTTGCACCCCAGACAGTTCGTTTGATATCTCGCTCCAGCATTTTCAGTGCAGCACCATTGCTTAACTCCTGAAAAGCCGTTGGACCCATGTGGAGTAATAGGTGAAGAACCGTACCTGATTCGTGGAACAAGGGATCAGGTGGGAGATCAATTTCAGGGGTTTCAATGGATGAGGTAATGGTTGATGGTTTCCAATGGAAATAGCGTTTACGGGCTTCTCTTCGAATATCCACGAGCCCTGCGCAACATAACACTTCAATGACATCGTAAAGACGTCGTTTTTCTTTAAGTGGCAAGCCTAGGTGCATGAGGAGTGTATTGGCCGTGTATTCCTGCTGAGGATGGTCCCGTAAAAAACTGATTACATGGCTAGCAATTTCGCCTAATTTCATGGTGATATCCTCGCCCAGTCCAAAGAATTTCAAGGGTTCGTGAGGGCCCCTCTCAGAGGAAGGTGATAAGCAAACTTCATCACCTTTGGACCCAGTACTCACTGCCCTCGAAACCTAAGTGATGTTCCTATCTCTTCTCCTTTCTTGTTAAAAAGTGCTGGTAATACGTTTCGTGTCATTCATCCAAGTTGCAGTAACATTAGGAGTTCAATATAAGTCAGGAAAAGGACAGAGCTTAAATCAGTAAATTCCCAGCTATTGAGTGGGGTTCTTCAGTCGGAATGAGGAAAAATCGTTTGTGGCAAATAGCAGTGTTTCTCCTCTTGACTTTCCTCTTAGCACTGCCTCCCCACCGAGTTAACGCCTTTCAATATTTTCATTATTGGCGAGTAACCTTTTCTGGCTCAATAGAAGTCCATGGGAATGAATCGCTCCCAATTTCTTCTTACTGGAATTATATTGGAAATCGATCATGGCAAACCTGCGAACAACTTTCTTTCAATATGGTTCATAACTCTGAACCTATCGTGCCTACAGAACTTGGCGAGGATATCGATGGCAACCCTAGCCTTAGTTTAGACATTGGACTTCTTTTAGAGCCAAATGACACTCTGCGATGGGAGGATGAATGGTTATTTATTGTCTCAGATAGGCGACCTAGTCTCCCTCAAATTAGTATCGAACAGTCAGGGAACATTGAAGAAGTTGAACCTCTATTAGGAACAGAAGATTACCTGCGCTATACTTCTGGGACAATGTTATGGAAGACTTGGAACCATTCATTGCTTGATCTTGCACAAGTTATTCAAGAAGGACTTCCAGAAGAATCTCAAAATAATATTCTCGCCTTGGTTTATGCGTCGATTGCGTGGATTCAAGCAAATATCACCAGATCGATTGGGATAACTGAACCCCAATATCCTGAGGAGACTGTCGTTAGTCAAATGGGTGATTGTGACGATCAGTCTAATTTGTTAATTACACTCCTGCGGATTAACAACATACCCTGCTATCTCTTGACCGGTCACTGGTTTCAGAATGCAGCCCGAACGCATGGATATCTTTGGGGATCCGTTGAAGAAGATGCCT
>JAEOSA010000344.1 GCA_016840595.1 Candidatus Hermodarchaeota archaeon
CTCGTCAGGTTTTCGCATTAAGTCAAGGCGTGATACCATTCCAGCCAATTCTTCGGTATCTTTTTTCACTAAAGGAATGGCGGTTTTTCCATGCTCGGACATGATTTGGAGTACGGTGTCACGGTTACCGGGAACTGAAGCCCGAGCAAATTCTGTCTTCATTACCTCTTTGACTTTCATATTAAACGCCTCCCAAGGAGATACAATCTCAACTGTAAAAAGGGCTTTGAAATCGAAAATCCTGCATTAACTGGGCAAAGACTGTTAAAAAGGATTGCTCATCAGGCGTTTAACGTAATTTAACGTAATCATAGGCATCGCGTGCTGTATCAAATGCATAATGAACTTTTTGAAACTCCTTACGAAACTGGGCTACATCCTTTGCAACTGCTTTTGGTGATTTTTGGTCGAATACAATCATACGCATGAATTCAGCTATTTGAGACATTTCTTCCTCTTTCATACCAAGACGTGTAACCTCGCTAGTACCCAGTCTAATGCCTCCCGGGCGAATATAGTCACGTCCAAAGCGTTTATCCCATGGGAGCAAGTTTCGGTTAATGATAATATTCGCTTCCTCTAGCTTTTCTTCTACAGCCCTACCATTCTGAAGCGGACTATTTGCCACTTCAATAAGCAATACGTGAGATTTTGTGAATCCTTTATGTTCTGCAAGAACCTTGAAGCCTTCCTCCATTAAGGCTGATCCGAGGGCTTGTGCATTCTTGATGATTTGTTTACTATACTCTTTGCCAAAGGCAATCATTTCTGCCATTGCAACAGCTTTCGCTGCTACGTGGTGAAGATGGTGATTGCTATGAAGTGCGGGGAAGACTCCTCGTTTAATTCGGTCGGCAAACTCCTCGTGGGCAACAATACAGCCCCCTTGAGGACCTGGAAGGGTTTTATGAGTACTGAAAGTGAGACTATTTGCCCCCTCACGAAGTGGATCTTGAAAAATATTGGCTGCTACCAAACCTGCCACATGGGCTGCATCATGATTTACATACGCTCCATATCCCTTAGCAACTTCTGCAATCTCACTTATGGGGTGAGGAAAGGGAAATACTGACGCTCCAAACATGTAAAAGTCAATGTGTTTGCCTTTCTTTTTTAATCGTTCAATTTTCCGAATTGTAGCATCCACGTCAATATTCAATTCGTATTCGTCATATTTGAAATATTGAATCTTCAATCCCCTAACTCGACCGGCAGTACCCCATAAGCGATGGCGAGCAGATGAAATGTGACCACCTGTGGGTATTGATAAACACATCATCCGGTCTCCTGGCTCAGTAAACGCGGTAAGAATACTAAGATTTGCTAAAACACCGCTAATTGGTCGCACATCGGCGAAATCAGCGCGGAACAAAGTCTTCGTTAGTTCGTTGCCCAAAATCTCAACTTCATCAATATACTTTGTTCCCGCATAGACCCGTTCACCTGGCCAACCTTCTGCATAGCGGTCACTGAAATCCACCTGCATGGCTTCTCGAACAGCAGGGGAATGTACATTTTCTGATGCGATTAAATTGACAGTGTCTCGCATCCAGGAGTGGT
>JAEOSA010000345.1 GCA_016840595.1 Candidatus Hermodarchaeota archaeon
GGCTCTTAGATTCCCTGTCTCCCCATATGACTGCAATTGCCACGTCGTATTCCCAAGACCAGCGCCTTGGGGAGATGGCTGTGTTGAGCATGCTAGAAGCGAAAATAATAGCAATACTAGCATTCCGCTTAGTATGTAGACATCCCGTTTGATGTTCATCTTGGCCCTTTGAACCGGATAATACTCTCAACCTTCCATATCGACACGATATATTACTTCACATTCACCGTCAAGAAAAATCCAAAGGCATCTTTCTGTCCACCTTCCCACGGTTGGCTGTATTCCATTGATACCATCGTTGTGCCCGCTTTTACAGCCTTGAAGGTCCAAACTTCGTTACCGGCTGCCCCGACTACTTCTTTGGCCTCTGGAGCAACATATTTGTGGTCAGTTTGCTGAAGTATGGTCTGATCTCCAATCATTGCTGACTCTGACCATTTGAAACCCGTTGTTTGATTCGACCACAATGTTACCGTAAATGAACTCCCAGCGGGAACACCGATACTTTTTGTAACGTGCCGACTTATGGTTTCCTGTACTGCAGCGAATTCGTCATATTGAGCATCTACAGAATACTGTGGTTTCGCCGAAGAGCATGCTCCCAAGAGTAAAAACGAAGTTGCTACCATAAGCAGCACAAATATCTTGGACTTCATTTTCGGCCTCCTATATGTTTGTCCAAATAATATAACGAATACATTCACTTTTAGTTATCTAGAAATCATAAGAGCTTTGAATTTTCAATGCGCTTTCGCTAATCCGAGAATATAATCACTCAAGTTGGGATGTTTCAAGAAGTAAAGGGAGATTTCCAGTGTGTTAGCCAGATCAATTTGGTCATAACCTCCACATGTGGAGTGGACTACAGCCCTGTTATTCCACGTTGAACGAAAGCCAGAGTTGCCATGATAAGAAAGATAATGACAGTCGTAATAGCCCAGGTTTTGCCTGCCTGAGATGCGACGCCAATCATACCCCCGGTCGCGGCAAAGAAGAACATCACATATGGAACAACTGACGACTGCTGGCTGCGGAGGTCAACTCTAAGGATCTGATCGATGATCAATTCGAAAAGGACAAACAGTATCATCAAAGCAAGCCATGCAAAGTAAATCTTGCGTCGGCTGGTTCTAAGTCCAACGATGAACAGATATAGCAGCGGAAAGATAACGAGAGAGGAAGTAAAGCCGATCCATCGTGAAATTTCGAGCAACCCCAAAATGCGCGCAACAAAAACGGCGATAATCAGGAGCATATAGACATTTGCCGTTATCGCTCCGATCAAGTCGGCAACCGGTTCGCTGCTTCCCTTCATTTTCTTCGAATCGTGCCCTTGAGTCTGCGTTTGCTTATCATACCTGCAATCTGACTATCGCTCTTCGTGACTTTTAACCCATTTCGCGTCAATTATCGCAAGAAGGACTCCTACTCCTATGAGAGAATAGCCAATCCATCGGCTATCACCAAAGATGATGCCGAGCACTATCATAGTCATGCCAAGCATGGTGAGAGTCGAGATTCGGTTGATCTTCCGTCTATTCAAAACTAGGAGAACCAGT
>JAEOSA010000119.1 GCA_016840595.1 Candidatus Hermodarchaeota archaeon
GAAAGACACCTCAAACCTTCTATAACCCCCAACTGGATTTCCAGGGGGAGAAAGAATCATGCCAGAGATTATTGAATGGAAGAAAATGCGTAAGGACGATATGGTCTATCGTTGGCCTAATGATCTCGTGAAATGGGGCAGTCAATGTCTCGTCCGCGAAAACCAAGCAGCCGTCTTTTATCGTGATGGAAAAGCCCTTGATGTAATGGGTGTTGGCCGTCACACTCTAACCACTGCTAATGTGCCTATTCTCACAGGAATTCTTCGAAGAATTGCCGGTTTTGACAAGTCACCCTTTACTGCTGAAGTCATCTTTATCAACATGACCAAATTCCAAGGGAAATTTGGCGGTCGAGGACAGACACGCGATTTAGCACCCCTCATGTTTCATGGGGAATTCTGGTACGAAATCGACGACCCCCAAATCTTCGTCAACGAAGTCGTAGCAGGAGAGAATTACACAACCCAAGACGCCACGACCTTTATTCGATCTAAATTCGTCGAATTGGCAATGGACGAATTATCAGGTTACTCACTTCAAAATGCCATGACCAGGCTTGATGAGACCAGCATGAAGGCAAAGACCCGATTAGCTGATAAATTCGAAGAATACGGCTTGAAATTGTTAGACATGGCCTTTGCCGGCATGGACACTGAACCAGAATACCGTGAACGGCTCTTCTTTGCGGCACAAGGTGTTACAGGTCAGCAGGTCCTCACAGCTGAGACAATGCGTCGAAGTGCTGAAGCCCTAGGTCAAGGTGGAGGAGCAGCCGCAGCCGGTTCAGGCATTGTGCTCATACCACAACTCGCAGACATGATGCGACAATCACAGAAACCACAAGATGAAGGCGTAACTGCTGTCATGTGTCCCTACTGTGGTGAAGCGGCTCCACTTCACAAGAACAAGGCGCCTAAGTTCTGTCCGAGCTGTGGAAAGGTTCTCCGGAAACAAGTCGAAGCACATGCGAAAGCGAAGAAGTTCTGTCCGAACTGTGGTGCCCCTGCAAAGGGTAAATTCTGCGCTGAATGTGGCGAAAAGCTTTAGGTGGACATTGAGGCTTTCGCCCCTCCTTCTTTCTTTTTCCAACAGTTGTAGTTTTAGCCAACTAGAATTATCTAGGTTGTAAGTTATACTTTTCAGCTTGTTTAAATACGGCTAATCAGCCGGTAGTAGTGAACACGTGTTTCCTACTTAGTGGTCCCAATCATGAAAGGATACGCTAAATACCTATCATTTGCCCTCTTCGGAATTTTGCTACTCTTCCTTCTTGTTCCTGGTCAATCTCAGGCGCTTCCTCCCCAATACTGGACACCGGGAATTGAGCAACAATTCTTTGGTCACACCTTTGCTGAGCATATGTGGACCAATGATTCCATCGTCTTTGAGTCAGAGAACAATGACACTGTCCAGTTCATAGCGAGCTACTTGAATTACGAAGATGCAGGAGACAGCATTCAGGCGATGCTCATCGCCTTGGGTGTCGTGGAAAACGAGAATGGTACCCAATCTACTCTTCCATACCAGCTTTTTGGTCTCCATTTCACAACCAAGGATAACAAGGATGTCTTTGCTGGATCCTTGCTAGCTTTTCTCTTTGGGTTCAACGACACAGATCATAACGGTGTCCCAAGTCCTGGTGAAAACCGATTTTTCATCATTCCATATGGTTTCAACGAAGGCAATGCTACAGCCCCGCTGAGTATTGAAGCGATTCCTGTGACAAAACTATCTGAAGGCCACTACCAGTTTGGCATTCGTTATCAGAATCTGTATGGGCGACTAGTTTCAGCCAACGACGCAGGGGAATTTTTACTAACCTTGCTCCTGCCGTTATTTGAAATTACATTCAGTGAATTAACAGTAGTCTATGATATCCAGATTGATCGGGAAACAGGAGTAATTACCACGGAGACGTATTATACGATTGGACAGGTTACTGAATTTCTATTTCTAGGTACTTCGGTTCCCAACTTTCATGAAGCCTTAGGTGATATTGGAATTGGTGTCGCACATCTTGGCATCGTATTAACTCCAAGATATTATGTCCGTACTGCTGGTGGACTTCCAGTCAGTGGAACCGACCAATCCTTAGCAAACATCACAACGGATTTGCAAGGACGACAACGAGCCTTTGCTCTGACTACTCGAGGAACCTACGATGTTATCAATGAAACTACGGACCCAGATACGACAATTCAATCGAATCTTCCAGCATACAGTTGGATTCTCTCTCCAGAGCCAATTGACTTGTTCGTTATGCTATGGCAATTACCAATTTCAGCGACTATCTTCAGCATTTTTGCATATGCCATGAGTGATTATCTACAAAATCTCTTCACTGGTCCACTCGATGTGTTGAATCACGCAGATATGATTTTCAATACAGCTGCGTTTTGGTTTGGCGTCACATTTCCTGAATCCAATGGCTATCGTGTAGAACATGATCCTGTGTATACGGCATTTTCGAATATCGGGCAATTCGCCAGTCCGATTGGGTTAGTCATCTTGGGATCCATCGCGTTAATCGCCCTCATCATAGTCGTTCTTCAAGTCATCCGAGCGAATGGAAGAAGGAAAAACAACCAAACTAATCTAAATTGAATCTAATTCTGTGAAGTGCTCTCCAATGCGATTTCTCCTCCCTTTGATTATCGGAACCCTCAACAGTCCTCAGATTTGTGACGATATGTATAAAGGCGTATCACCTTCAGTGAATATAGACCTAGGATAGCATCGGTAGATAGCTACCAAATCATGATTTGACGGGGATGAGCTGACCAATGACAGACCTTGACGAATTCCTCACAGCCATTGGACACCCATTACGCCGTCAAATCCTCGAAACCGTCTATTCTAATCCCGATATCTCATATTCACAGATCCTAACCCGTGTAAATATTTCAAGTGGAAAACTGAATTTCCATCTACAGAAATTGGAACCCTTTCTAGCACAGGTGGAGGGGCAATATCGGATTTCAAAAGACGGGTTGAAACTTTATCGCACTTGGCAACAGCTTGAAGGTCGATTAAGTGGTACCGAAACTCCAAAAAGTGAAAGACCAGGATTCTTCGCATTTCGCCGGACAATTGCTTTCTTAATTGATATTGCATTAATTCTATCTCTTTTGTTCATCGCAGCAGATTTATCATCATTAATCTTTGAGCCAGCTTGGTGGTTCTGGGAATTACCCTTGCCAGTATTTTTAACGCGCATAATTGAAATGATGGTGTTGTACCCCTCTGATTTGACTGTGGTGTTAATCAGAGCTTTTGTACTAGCAATCTTGTGGATGTATTTTACCATCATGGAAGGTTATCGAGGGCAAACAATCGGTAAGATGATACTTGGTGTTCAAATTGTCCAAGTTGGTGGAGCTCGCATGATACCCCATGCTGCAGCCATTCGCGCCTTGACAAAAATACTCATTCTTCCTTTTGATGTTCTTGTTGGTCTGATAAAATCGCGTAAAGCGGGTTTTCTCCGGTTCTTCGGTCAATATACCAGGTCTTGGGTTATTCGAGCATAAGTGGTCGAGGGCTAACCCAGAATTTTTTGCCGATTTCTTAGTTAACCGCAGTTTTCTAGATGGAAAACTAAACTTATCAGCTTCTTTAAATTCGCATTTTGAGAGGAGAAACTAACTACAGTTTCAAACCAGTTATGGTTTGGGTGTGGAATCATGAACTTAAAAACGAAAGTATTTCCAATAGTGACTCTAGCGCTTGCATTGGCCCTCCTCGCTGCACCGATGACAGCAACCGCTCTACCTCCAGCAGAATATGTTCCCGGAAGCGAAGAAGCCCTCTTCGATCACGCTTTCACTGAATCCGGAGGCTGGACTAAAGAGTTGAACATTACAGACGACGACACAGGTAACTGGGTCCAAATGTTCATGCACCACGTGAACCATGAAGGGACGGGCGCATTCCATGCAGCTCTGTTAGCTCTCGGCGATATTTATGTTGCCGCGAATGATACTCACGCGACATTCCCATATCAGCTCTTTGGCATGCATTTCACAACTCCTTCAGGTAAAGAAATTTTCACGGGCGCTGTATTCGCTTTCCTCTTTGCCTTCAATGATACAAATGGGAATAACTACCGTGATGGAGCAGAAGAACGATGGTTTGTTATTCCCTACGGTTATGATGGAGGCAACCTTACTCACACAGAACAACCAACTGTATCACCTATAACAATGGATGACTCCGTACCGGGTACATACCGCTTTGGCGTAACCTACAATGATTTGTACGTTCGAATCGTCGGAGGAAATCTCCTCGAATTCCTGCTTACTCTCAGTTTCCCAATCTTCGAAATGAAGATTAGTGAGTTAACCTTTGAATACGAAATCAACGTCAATGAAGAAACCGGAGAAATCACAGCTGAAACCTTCTATACAATCGGTCAAGTCGAAGCTATGTATACACTCGGGGTATCTGTACCAATACAGGAGGTACATACAGCCCTTGAGAACGTGACTGTTGGTGCAGCACATTTCGTCTCGGCTTGGGGATCCAACTACTTTACTGAAACCGGATCAACAGATCCTCAACCTGCTGCTGATTGGCGTTATGCAAATATCACAACGGATCCAGCAGGTAGGGAGCGTGCTTTTGCCGTCGGTGTTCGAGGGACCTATGATCTTCTGAACGAATCTGATGGAAACGCAGTTATTAGTGCTGATAATCCTGCCTACAGTTGGATAATGACTCCAGCATTAATCTCACCAGAGACGCTCCTTGTTGCCTGGCAATTCCCATTCTCCGCTGACTTTCTGGCTCTCTGGTCTTATGCAGTGAGCCCCATGCTTCAAATGCTATACACTGGTCCACTAGACTTATACAATCATGCTAATGACGCCTTTAACAACATCGCCTTTTGGTACGCAATTACCTTCCCCAAGTTTGGTGGTTATCGCGTTGTTCACGACCCCGTGTATACAGCATATTCCAACATCGGACAGGCAGCTCCTCCAGGAATTCCTGGCTTTCCATGGGAAGCTATCCTAATTGGCGTAGTTGTCTGTTTGGTTGCAGTCTTCTTCGTTCGCCGTCGAAGAAAAGTATAGACCGATTACACGCCGCAATCTTCCAAACATCCGCTCGTCCAGCGGGATTGGGCGGATCTCTTCTCTTTTTTTGGTTTCTCGAGCGTGAGACCCTATGGTTTTCAAAAATGATTGGTAATTCGGAATAGATTAAAAGCAGAAAAAATTAACACCGTTAATATGCCTGTTCGTGAAATTATCGAAATAGATGAAGCGCTGTGCAACGGCTGTGAGGAATGTATTCCGAATTGTGAAGAGGGGGCCCTGCAAATAGTCGACGGGAAAGCTCGATTAATTCGAGATGACTTATGCGACGGGCTAGGAGCTTGTTTAGGTCATTGTCCAACAGGAGCGCTCAAAATTATCCACCGTGAAGCACCAGATTTTGACCATGCAGCGGTTGAGGAACATTTGGGGAAAATGAAAACCACCGAATGTGCCTCCTGTGACGTGGTTGTGGATGCTTCTGCAGCCGAAACACCAGCTCGGATAGAAGGAGAAGTTGTGCCTATTGGACAACGCCAATGGCCCATTGCATTGCGATTGGTGTCAATCAACGCACCCTTCTTCAAAGATGCTAGTCTGTTGGTGACAGCAGATTGTGTGCCTTTTGCGTTCCCAGAGTTTCAACAGAAATATTTGCCTGGAAAAGTGTTAGTTTTTGGATGCCCGAAATTTGATGATGCTCAAGGGTATGTAAACAAATTGACACAGATTTTTCAGCAAAATTCGATTAAGAATGTAACTGTCGTGAAGATGGAAGTCCCGTGTTGTTCTGGGCTTCAACGTATTGTGGAAATTGCCATTAATCAATCTGGGAAAAAGATCCAAGTCGAAAACATTACGATTGGATTATCAGGGTCCAAAAAAGCCTAGGTAATGAAGAACAGAATATTCGGCTATTCTGATTCGACTCTTGTGCGACCGAGGTCATCTACTGCGTGTTGGACCTCACCATAGGGTGGTTCCACCAAGGGATTATCAGTTATCCATTTCCATCGAATGAACCCTTCTGGACTGATTACGAATACTGCTCGTTTAGCTGCTGTGTAGTCTTTGAGTTTTCCTAATCCATCCTGGACGACATCATAGGCACGGACGACTACTCGGTTGTAGTC
>JAEOSA010000120.1 GCA_016840595.1 Candidatus Hermodarchaeota archaeon
GAGCCTTGATTTTCCTAAGGCGTTGTATATGCCACTATCAAAAATTGAATGTGATGATCAAGCAACTGTCTTGACAAGAGCCGTTGCCCAATGGTTGATTCTGTAAATAGATGCTTAGGCATCGATTAGGATTCGAAGCAGTTCAACAGTGAAGTAACCCTTCCGACGAAGTTCATCTAAAGGTGTGTGCAGTTTAATGGCAATGTAGGAAGCAGCACCCTTGGCACTAACCAGTTGTTTGTACAATTGTTTGAATTCAGGAAGTGTTGTGGTTGCAGCCAGTTCCCCTGCCGCTTCTTCTGACATACGAATGAATACATCAACTTGAGTACTGCGTTGAATAGAAAGTGTTAGGGGTTTTACGCCAGTCTTACTGAGGAGAAGCGCTTCTCCGCCCACAATTAGTTGGATTCGAGTATCCTGCAAGGCTTTTGTTTTCGCTACAACAGCTGGATCTTCAAACATCTCGTCTAATCGTTTTTCAAAGGAATGGATGGGATTAATTATCGATTCCAGAGCACCTTCAGGTAATTCCACTCTGCTAGTGGATTTTTCTACCGTAGTTTCAGCCTCGTCCTTACTTTTTCGTCTAAACCATCGCAATTTGATTATCTCCGTAGCCACGACTTCTTCGCAGTCTTGTTCATTACCCCTCAAAGTCACATATCGAGCAATATCACAACGCGAAGTTTCGTTACCTGAAGACGAGGAAGCCCATAAAAGCGTGTCGAAGTAAAAAGCCTAGGTGGTACATCAGAGCGGAAAATTCAATGCCCAAAGAAGTACCATTTCCGGAGCAAATCCTCGATCATAGTCCATTCAAACGCATTGGAATTAGGAATGACGTAGTATTATAATGCGAAGTTGATCCACGGCATCTTCAGCCGTATCAGCTGTATTCTCAAGGTTATGTAATAAGTCTCGCACTAGCACTACCACAGCTGCGGAGTGAGTCGAACCCAGTTCGAGTAGGAAGCCCAAACCGTTGGTGTAGACTTCATCGATTTCCTTTTCAGCTGCTTCAATTTTGTCCCCTAACATCTTTGCTTTATCCAAGTCATCGACAATCGCGTTAGTTGCTTCTTGGAGGCAATTACCCATATTCACAAGTAATTTGGTGATTTCCGCAAAAAGGGATTTGAACTCCTGGCTGATGTCCGCTAGTGGAACAAGTGCTAAGATTCTTGCGGCGTCATTAGCCCAGTCAGCCACCCTATCTAAGGCTTTGGCAAACCGAACCAGGCTTTCCCTATCAGCAGCTTCAAGAGCACTTGTTGTTAAATCGCGTAACATTGTACGACGCAGTTGATCAGCGTCACTTTCTAGCTGAGCAATTTCTTGGACAGTTTTTTTACAGCGCTTGGTATTTCCATCTAATTTGAAGGCTATGGCCTGTTGGAGTTTATTTAAGATTAAAGAGACATTCGCAGCATGTTTTCGACCTAATTCCATGACTTTTTCTTCCGCACGAAAGCCAAGGAATATGTCCGGGTTTGGATTTCCAGGCATCAATCATTCCTCGATAAGACATGTTGTTTTTAGCGACTCGAACGGTTCTCCCACAAGAGAACGCATGTTTGCTTAGGGAGAAGATATTGACACCCATAAAAGCATGTCGAAGCAAAAAACAAAGTGAATAGATGAGAGAAAAAATACAATATTCACGTTAAAGAGGGTGCTTTATAGGGAGTCTTAGTAGATAAGCCATCGGTGACGAAACCTTGACCAAAGTAGCAGAGATAGTTCATTTCTTCGAACAAAAGATTTCATCAGTTCTTACTGTTGATGGTTTTCCACCCGAAACAAAAAAAGATCGCTACGTAAAAGAAGGTGGATTCTTCGTACGCGTCGCAGACGGTGAAGGAAACGCTCAAACCATTAAAATAAGTGACACGGAAATGACCAACCTTATCCAAGATATCAAACTAGCCGTCAAACACCACCGCGAGATGAAATTAAAACTGTACGAAGAAATTGATAAGCGACAACGCAAACCAAAATGAACCGTTCAGATTTTTCATTTACTTAGCATGTGTAGCCATGTCCAAGAGAACCTTCTTGGGATCCTTAGCCTTTGTCACACCACTCGCGAGAAGAACACCCTGAGTACCCAACTTCAATGCTGCAGCAACATCTTCTCCCGTGGATATACCCGCACCACATAATGGAATGACGTCCGGGTTAATGCTTTGAATCATCTCCACTGTCGCCGTCACCACTTCAGGCTGGGTTTTGCTGACAGAAATTCCAGTGCCAATCAACTCAGGCGGTTCCACTGCGATGAAATCTGGACCCAAAGCTGCAGCCGCACCACTCACTGCCTGGTTATTACTACAAATACAGACTTTGAGTTCAACTTCTTTAGCTCGAGCCAAAGATGCTTCTAAAATCGCCAACCCCAGTTGCCGTTCACTATGATTCAACAACGTCCCAACTGCTCCGGTCTCAACCACCGCTTCAACTAGAATAGATCCCGTACCACGACCCGGCGTGACCGAATCAACATGTTGTGCAAAAATTGGAACTTCTGAAGAACTGGCAACCCGATGAAGATCACTAAATTGCGGTGCAAGCGCGATACAGATGCCCGTCTCACGAGTTACCTCCTCGGCGACCTTTGCAAGTTTTACCGCTTTTTCACCCATACTCTCACTGTAAGTTTTGAGGTTTACCAGAATCAAAGGCGTAATAAGTTCCATCACCAATCACCAGATCAGAATAACGTGTCAGTAGTGAGTAATTGAGGTGTATAATCCTTTTCCCCCCTTCAAGGTTAAGCCCTCATTCAACATTTTGATTGAGCCTCTTCAACATTATAAATACAAGAGTACAAGAGTATTCAGATTCACCAGGAATTGATGGAAATGTCAAAAGAAGGACAAATGTTAGAAGAATTAAAGCGAATAAGAGAAGCTGTTGAACCTGCGCCTCCAAAACCCCCTGAAAAGAAAAACTTGTGGCAAGAGTTCAAAGACTTTCTCAAAGAATACAGGGTAATGGGTCTCGCTGTTGCGTTTATTATGGCTCTTTACCTTGGACGACTCGTCTCTCAATTGGTCGGTAGTTTCATATCACCGATTCTGTCAATCATATTTGTTTCCCTTGGATGGGAATCAACACTAATAGCATTTACGCCAACACTGTTTATCCAAGAACTAATCACATTCCTCATTGTAGCCTTTGTCATCTTCATCTTAGTTAAAATCACATCTCGATTAGGTATCGAATAAACACCAAAATAGTGGGCTAAGCTTGCATTGTGGAACCTACTATTCAGCCCAAGTCAATACTATAATTTTGGAACAGATTTTAGTTCAATAAGGCGTTTCTTCGAGTATGAATTACCAAGCAAAACAACATTCGTCTGGATGGGGATCCGGTGGGCATCAAAGACAACGTCTCTCTTTTTTACGAAATGGTAGCTATTCATCTTTTGATGACTATTCATTAAAGAAATGAAGAGAGGTAGCAAATCGGAATAAGTTTGAGAGTAATAATATTGGCCTTAGAAAATGTTGCGGTTATCTACTTTTCTACGCCAGAAACTTCCCCAACCTAGAAGTATCATAGATACTACTAATGCACCTAGACCGATGAAAACTCCAAGAAACACTGAGATATTTCCTAATGGAATTCCGAATGCAATAATCATTAGTCCGGCATAGATAAGACCAATGAATCCAATGACAACGCCGACAACTATTGCTAGGATACCTAGAATTACATCCGTTACTCTTACCCACAGTGGTGGTCTGATTTCATTCAATGAATCCTCAACTCCTAGTTCAGGAATAGCTGAGTTCTTCAACAAAATGTATTACTTGAATTGTTTGATGTTAAATGCTTCCTGCAATCAAACATACCCTAAAGAAAAGAACAATTATTTCCTGGATACTCGAGTTTCTGTTCATGAAATTATAAGGAAAATCAGAGCATTGGAACATCATAAAATCTCCTCCTTGAAAGGCGCAAAAAGTGCTACTTATTAGTATTTTTAGTCATTACATTACGATTCAGAATAGCAAATTCCCATGCACACCACCACTCGTCAGGATGTGGATCTGGGGGACAACCTAGACACTTAGTCGTTATTCGAGGATCGATGGTTTTAGCAAATTCTGTATATTCAACTAAACCTACTGATTTGCAGGGAAAATCTGGAAGCCCTTTTCGTTTCCGTGCATCCTGAACCCGACATTTCTCCATTCGGTAAATGAATCGTGTTGCATCCACTTCCTCGATAACCTGTTTGTTCAATCGGGCATAGACCCGATATTGAAGAGCTTTTTTCAAGCCCTCCAATCCCGAGTTAGGAGGTATACCAATTTCCTTCATGATGCGTTGTGCTTCAATGGGAGAAAACCGACGCCACGATTCCGTGTCTAACTCGATAGCTGTGTCAAGATCAAATTTGTGCTCCGCCGCAAGAAACCAGGTTCCATCAATCGCAAGCCAGTTCTTGGCATACATATCGATGATCTTTAGCAATTCTTCACGGGAGAGTTTTTCAAAAACAATCTGGTCAACCAAAAAAGGGAGCCTCCGCGACTCCCAATGCTATGCTGCTATTTTAAGTCTAGCAAGTGGCAACCTTGACTAGAATTCGACAGCAAGTTGGAGTTCGCGAACAAGTTCCTTGTAACGGTTCCGAACTGTGACTTCTGTGACATGGGCTATTTCGGCGATTTCGCGTTGCGTGCGTCGTTCGCCCTCCATTATCGCTGAGATATAGAGAGCTGATGCAGCCAGGCCGGTGGGATCTTTACCAGCGGTTATACCTTTGGCTTTGGCGTCATCGAGAATCTTGATAGCTAGACGTTGTACTCGACTACTGAGTTTTAGACTGTTCGCGAAGCGTGGGATGAAGTTAGTGGGTTGCGAGACGGGCATACGAACATCTAACCGTCGGAGTAGTAACCGATAACATCGACCGAGTTCCTTCCGATTGATACGACTGTGATGAGCTATTTCATCAAGAGTACATGGAGCTTCTCGGAGACGACAAGCTGCATACATCGCCGCAGCAATCATTGCATCTATGCTACGACCACGAATGAGTCGCCGTTCCAAGGCGCGTCGATACATAACAGCCGCCGTATCCTTGACGGTTCGCGAAACTCCCAGCTGGCTACTCAGCCGATCCAATTCACTCATGGCACTAGCCAGATTTCGTTCAATGCTGGAATGAACACGTGAACGCCGTTGCCATTTACGAAGCCGATAAATTTCAGCTCGCCGACTGGTTGAAATCTGCCGACCAGCCGCATCTCGGTTCCGCCAGTCAATCGTGGTGCTTAGGTCGTGATCTTGAAGAGCATAATTAATTGGGCTACCTGTTCGTGCGCGTTTATCTCGTTCCTCGCTGGTGAAAGCTCGCCATTCGGGACCTGAATCAATAGCATTAGAATCTAAGACTAACCCACAGTTCGCGCATGCGACTTCCCCTCGGCTCCCATCACGAACTACGTCAGAGCTTCCACAATCTGTACATCGGGGATACTCGTCTTTTTCCTCGAAGGTTAGCCGATTATTGTCATGAATGGATGAATTTTTTGCCATATACATACTTCCTCCTACTAGTAATGGAGAGGGAAGGTTAAGATACACAGTATATTGTGTCTAAGCGTCATGTGAGTGGAAATAGTGCTTAGAGGTCTCTCAAGAGACCTGACGTGGCAGGATATCTAGCGGGTTATTGCAAGTGACTCCGCGTTCCTCTTCGATCGCCTTATAAACTTTCCCATTAAATTATTAGTAAAACAAATATTTAAATGTTTTCTTTTTTCCCTCACTATCCTAGAGGGATATTAAAAGAAGGGAAAGGGTTGAGACCCATCAGGCTTTAGATCTCAACTTGAAGGTTCAGAACTCGAACCATTTCTTTGTACCGATTGCGCACCGTCACTTCCGTTACACGAGCAATATTGGCAATCTCACGTTGGGTTCGACGTTCACCCTCTTGAATCGAAGCTATATATAGAGTCGCTGCAGCCAATCCCGTGGGATCTTTACCCGCAGTGATTCCATTGGCCTTTGCCTTGTCTAGGATGTCAATCGCACGCCGTTGTGATCGGCTACTGAGCTCTAAGGCTTGCGCAAACCGAGGTACAAAATCCGCGGGTTGTGCGATGGGCACACGCATATC
>JAEOSA010000346.1 GCA_016840595.1 Candidatus Hermodarchaeota archaeon
ATGTTTAATGTGATGGCTCGTCTATTACATGGAATAAAACCCAACCCAAATTGCCTATCTCGCTGATCAAAATCATCGTGGACTGTGCACAACAAAAGGTACAACCAAAACCTTTTATTAACTTATGTAACATTCAGATGAAAAGTGCAATACCTTAAGCGAAAAGACTAATCTTTGGGCATTGACAGGAAAAATGGATGGTTATAGCATTGGGTGAGTGCTGTAAATTGGGCTGAAATTTAAGTCTGAGGAGGTGGGTGATGGAGCCAGTCAAGGACACCGAAAAAGTGAAAAGGATGTTTGTACAAGGTCAGCCAGATCTTGTGGACGTGCAGACTGGGCATAAGTACTCGATGGTTGCGCGTTGCCCGAAAGATGGCAACTTCGCCTCTGTGGCCAGAATCGAGAGGGCAGGACAATCTTTGAGTAAAGTAACATTTCGATGCACTTCATGCTTCACTGAGTTTGAGGTGAGTCAAGACGACATATACATCCGCTAGACATTACTCGTAATTTAACGCCACATGGAAGAATAAGGTTAACGTGCTTGGCTGACATACGATCTGGCTATTTGTGCCCCATCCCTATCGACAGAATCTGCTCTTGAATTTTTATTTTCAGTAATTTAGATTATGAACGTGGATAATTTGAGAATGTATGGTAACAAGCCTTATTTCGTAGCTGTTATTCATGGTGGTCCCGGAGCACCCGGTGAAATGGCACCGGTTGCCAGAGAACTCTCACTGAATACAGGCGTTTTGGAACCATTACAGACAGCAGAAACAGTTGAAAGACAGGTGGAGGAATTGAGAAGCGTCCTAGAAACTCAGGGGACTGCCCCGTTCATCCTGGTCGGCTTCTCTTGGGGAGCCTGGCTGGGGTATATGTTAGCTAGTGCCTACCCATTTCTCGTGAAAAAACTCATACTCATAAGTAGCGGGCCATTTGAGGAAGAATATACTCACCAAACAATGGAGACGCGACTGAACCGTCTTGACGAAACGGAGAAGAAGGAGGTTTTATTCTTGTTAGCTACATTGAATTCCCCTACTTCTAACAGTGACTGTTTTGCACGATTCGGGGAATTGATGAATAAGGCCGAC
Source organism: Candidatus Hermodarchaeota archaeon (assembly GCA_016840595.1). Next base: position 1,104 of record JAEOSA010000346.1, read on the forward strand.
TCTTATGCCCTTTTGACTCATGAAACAGAAGTAATGTTTAGCAACCCCAACATTTATCAGAGTGTATGGGAGCAAGCCTGCAAATTGAGAAGCAATGGGGAATTAATAAAGCTGGGGGCAAGAATCAAATGCCCGGTAGTGGCAATCCATGGCGACCACGATCCTCATCTAGCCGAAGGTGTCAGGATTCCACTTTCCCGTGCTCTAGAGGATTTTCGCTTTATCCTTTTAGAAAAGTGCGGACACCGTCCGTGGCTAGAACGGCACGCCAAGGATGATTTCTACCGTATACTTCGTAGTGAGATTGTCGACAAATCACAAACGGGGTAGGCTGTCAGCTTTAATGTACCTAGAAAGCTCGTCGCTGCAATAGCAATACATTGTTATCATAGCATTCGTAATGGTTACTCACATTCCCTATCTAGGTCACATTCTGACGA
>JAEOSA010000121.1 GCA_016840595.1 Candidatus Hermodarchaeota archaeon
TGGATTAGCGGTGGGTGGCGGAGTGGAAGTTTCCTCTGGGGCACAGTATTTCCACAAAATCTGGTCGTCATCTGAGAGAACATAATTATCTGCGGCTATAGGGGCAAGTTCATCGTTCACCCAGTATTGCCAATAGAATCCGTTTTGATTGGCATTATTTTCAACGCCATTAATTGATATAACGAATTTTCCGTATGCAAATTCTATGAACGTGACAGCTGCAGTCTGATTGAGGATGTCAAATACAGTTAATCCCGAAAGGTCGGAATAGGCGTTCTGTGAGGAGTTACCATAATCAATAGTCAATCCAACATTCGATGCCATAGCTGAAAAAACTGTTTCGTTTGAGGAGCATACTTGCTCTACCCTAATGCACACTAGTAAAAAGAGCATGAGACAAATAGTGGTTCCAACGAATAGTTGTTTTTTCAGAGAGAATCGCCTGGTTTTTTTGTAGGATAAAATATCCTACATGTATTAAAGCTCTTCCCATAAATTATCCTAGTAAAAATTAGTTCTATAATTTCTGGTTTAGAGCGGTTCGAATAGTGTCTGCTAATCTAGCAATTTTCACTTCTTTTTCTTTTCCAGTTTTCATGTCACGAAGGTTAACTGCATCTTTTGCGAGCTCTCGGGGTCCTACAATGGCTACATAAGGAATTTTTCTCTTACTTGCATCGTCGAGGTATTTTTTGAGGGACCAGGTGAAACCATTGAAAAGAGTGCGAATCCCCGCTGACCGAAGTTGTGTGGCAATCTGGCGGCAATCGCCTAATTGCTTCTTTGAAACAGGTGCGATGTAGAGATCGGCTGCTGGTTTAGGTGGTGGGAGGAGTCCCTTCTCTTCAGCAATTTCAAGAATTACGGTTTCACCAAATCCAAATCCGGTGCCGGGTAATGGTTGACCTTCAAGAATTCCCACAAGGTCATCATAGCGACCACCACCCGCAATTGCGCGTGGCAATCCTGTTCCTCGGTCCCATGCTTCAAAGACTACGCCTGTATAGTAATCCAATCCTCGTGCGATACTAGCGTCGTATTCACAGCAAGCGGTTAGTCCCAAATCGTCGAGTTGAGTTGCTAACTGTCGTAGGGGTTCGAGGGCTTTTCTGGTTTCTTTGGTTAATTCAACTTTCTCGATTAATTTTAGAAACTCTGCCGGAGAGCCTTTTATCGATGAAAAACCAGTAAGTTGAACTGCAACCTCTCTTGGGATCCCACTATTTTCAAGAGCGTCGATAATTGAATTTTGTTGAATTTGGGGAAGATTCTCTATGACATTCTCGATCTGTTTGGAACGAGGTAGTTTTGGTCGCTCTTGTTGTTTTCCTACAAAGAAATGACGTAGAGTGAGTGCGATTTCCTCCGCTTTCTTTGCAGGTGTTCCATCTCCTGTGAGTTGGTTGATGATGGCTTCTTGTAAGAGTTTGTCGCGACGATCCAATATACGTATTATTTCAAGATAATTATTCAAGCCCAGCGATTCGATATAACTTTGGATTAAGCGGCGGTCATTGATACGGATTACGAAATCCTCGGCGGTAAAACCGAGGTTTTGGATAATTGCAGCTAATACATTGATGATTTCAGCATCTGCTCCGATGTCTTCAGTGCCAAGTAAATCGACATTGAGTTGCCAGAATTCTTTAACGCGCCCTCGCTGTTGGGTTTCGTCACGAAATACGCGTGAAACTGAATACCAGCGGATGGGACGTGGATAGTATTGTTGTTGTGCTGCGAGCATTCTAGCTAGCGAAGGTGTTGTTTCGGGTCGCAGGACTAATTGTCGATTTTTTCGGTCCGTTACTTTGAAGGTCTCTTCAACTAATTCAGTTCCCGATTTCAGCTGATACAATTGTAAAGGCTCAACGGTTGGACATTCGTACTCAATGTAACCAAACAGTTGAGGAATTTCTCGAAAGGCTTGTAATATGCGTTCGATTTTTTGGTATAATTCAGGATAGAAATCTCGAAATCCACCCACCGCTAGCTCTTTTCCACGCTTCAAATTTGTCAACTCGTTTCGTTCGTCTAATTCTCATTATCCACGTTTATAGTGAAAAATGGTGCCGGGACAGGGATTCGAACCCCGGCCTAAAGCTTTCTGTACCCCATTACATTGAATGGGACTCCACAGGCTTCAATGCTACCATTGCGCCTGGGCAATTACCAGTTTACACCTTCGGGATGCAGTTGATTTTTCAACTAGTATTATCCCGGCACAGTGTCCCAGCACGAAGAATGGTTGAACTGAGCTCTCCCACAAAAAGCTTTCCTCTCTCCTCTTTTCTGCCATTGGTAACCTTGAATTCAACCTCATTATGGCTTTATTCAAACATTACGTAGATGGCAACGTGAAGAAGAATCGTCGAACCTTATCTGAACTAGCTTTGACAAGCAGCATTAAGCGATGTCGATGTTATCGGATGGGAATCCTAAATCACCCAAGATACCCTTGATATTGTGACGATGATCGCCTTGAAGGACAATGACGCCTTCTTTAGCGCTACCACCACACGCACATCTCATTTTCAGCTTGGTGACTAATTCTGACAGGGATATCTCACGGCTGTTAATACCTTCGATGAGGGTGACCTCTCGTCCCCATTTTCGCCGCTCAACGCTCACTTTAATACGCTGCTCTGTCTTCGCTAATTCTTGGCAGCGACAAATTTCTTTAGGCAAACTGCAAATAGGGCAAATTTCTGACATTATACGCCTCGTTTAATTATAGTGGTAGGGGTTATCCAGTGTAACCCTTATAAAAGCTTGCGGAGGCGCTTGTATGAACTATAAAAGCTTACCGTTGTCCGAAACTTATCCAGCAGGCAAATCTGCCTTGCTAGTGTTCGGTTCCTGCTTCATCGATGGGCACTGACCATATGGCGGTCTGTAACCTCCCATCTCATGACAGGCGTTTTGTGTCTCCGCCCAACTGGCGGCGACCAAATTATTCGCAGCATTTAGGTCTCGATCTATGTGCAATCCACAGGCTTTACACTTGAATAACTGCGCAGACAATGAGAACTTCTTCTTTGTATGACCACAGTTTGAACAACGCTTTGAGGAGGGAAAGAACCGAGGGGTTAAGATAAGTTCTGATCCATACCATTTTGTTTTGTAAGTTAGTTGTCGTCGAAATTCCCCCCAACCCATATCTGCGATTGCTCGACTAATTTTTTGTTCCTTCATCATCCCCTTTATGCCCAAGTTTTCAATGATGATTTGGCTGTGGTTTTTAGCTAAATATGTTGTAGTCTTGTGAAGTGCATCTTTTCTAATATTACTTATTCGCCAATGTAATCGAGCTAATCTGATTATTGCTTTAGTGTGATTTTTAGAACCTCTCTTTTTCTTTGAAACTTTTCGCGAATATCGTCTAAGTTTTCGTAATTTTCGAAGGAGCGCTTGGGGATTTTCTATTTTTCTTCCATTAGAGAGTGTTGCTAATGATCTAACCCCTAAATCGACACCAATCCTTTCTCCAGTAATTTGAGGTGGACTTGGAATTTCTTGTTCAACACACAAGCTGACAAACCAACGATCTGCTTTTCGCGAAATAGTTGCAGAGAGTATCCGTCCATGGATTTGTGGTAGTTCTTTCAGCCGGACTGACCCAATTCGAGGAAGTTGAACTGCTTTCTCAATAACTCTAATACTTCCATACAATCGGAATCTGTCGTTTCTACCCTTTTTTTTGAACTTTGGAAAACGAATTTTGATTCCATTTTTACTGCTCCGCCAGAAGTTAACAAAAGCTTTCTCTAGGTCTCGTAGTGCTGACTCTGCTACACATTTGGATACATCATACATCCATGGGAATTTGGTTTTTTACAACCGGGTTAATTCTCGGCGTTGTTCAAAATAATTCGTTTGTCGAGATTTATCAGTTCTTGAATGAAATAGCCTTATCCTCTGGTCTAGCCCCCAATTATATGTGAATCGAGCACATCCTGCATGTTTTGAGAACAAAGTTCGTTGGCGATTGTTGGAATCAAGTTCGTAGCGGTATCCGCGATATATCTTCACGGTTTTGATTATCTACTTGAAGCTAATAAACTAAGCAATTTTTCGGGCTTCTCGAGCCACCTAAATACTTACGCCAAACCTTATCAGACACGGTTCTAGTCTACTTTCTTGTGTTGGTTTTCTGCTTATTTGGCGGTTAATTTTTTGATGATTTGAGGGCGTTCTTTGTACATTATTCTGGCGCCACAAAATGGGCATTTACTGGAAGGTAAGGTTGTGGCAAATGGTTTTCCACAATGTGGACAGCGGTTACTTGGTGGCATTGAGGGAACAGGAGTTTGGCAATATGGACAGGAGAGTGTTTTTCCACATTTAGCGCATCGGAATGTTATTGTGGGCACCTCAAATTTTTCAGTCGGTAGCTAACGGCATCCTCCGTTGCTTAATAAGTTTTGCTCACTTCTACTGTCTGCTATGGAAGGGGTGGAATGGTCAGAGCAATTAAGCTAAGGATTGCGCTTCCAATTAGGATGATGAGAAAGAACAATGCAATGAAACAGTTTCTGCTACCTTTTTTCATTACTTCTCACCTTTATTAGGAAGTGCGCCTGTACCCAGCAAAGTTGAAAGCCGTCTCAGTGCAGGAACACCTTGAATTTCTTGAGCAAATAGGGGTATCTCTGTAATTGTGAAATCATCATAAACATCATGAATTGTTGTGATATACTTCTGTTGCATCGCTTTTCGAGACTTGCAAAAACTGCAGTCAGGGATGTCCGGAAAAATCATATTTACAATAATATGGCTGCTGGGGATTTCGAATTCATAGAGCGCCTGTAACAAACGTTCAGTTTCGGATACTGCCATTGCTTCAGGAATCAGTACAATAACAAAGCTTGTCAGGTTGGGATCACTGAGCTCAACGCGTGAGGCTGAAATGGTCTCCTTGAGACGTTCAAGCTCTTGGAGTGATTGATCTTGCTCTGAGTCACCACGACCGAACAGGGCTTTCATGCGACCAAAAAGGTTGCTGAATCGGAGGCGGAGTTTAATGAGCTTACCAAAAAAACTGTCTAGCATTTCGGGTAAACCCAACAACCGCAAAGTATGCCCAGTGGGTGCTGTATCAAAAACGACAAGGTCATATTCGCATTCTTGGATGAATTCAAGGACCTTCGAAAATGCTAGGGCTTCATCAGATCCGGGGGCATTCATGTCAGTGAATTCTTCTAGTCCCATCATTCCCCCCATATCTCCCGCTTCTCCTTGTTGAGTCATCTCGCGATATTGATCAAAGGCTTTTCGCGGGTCAATTTCCATGCCAAAGAGATTCTTTACCCCTTTAATGGGAATTACTTCTCCTCCACTAAGGTTTTGATCGAAGCTATCTCCTAAACTGTGGGCAGGATCAGTACTGATTACTAGGGTTTCACGACCATGTTCTGCGGCCCAAAGAGCCGATGCCGCAGCGTTGCTGGTTTTTCCGACTCCGCCTTTCCCGCCAAAAAGAAGGAATCGAAGGGATTCTTTTTCGAGTAATTTGAGAAGGGTCATAAGAAGTGTATCTCCAGTTCTACTCATCGATGGCTTATCTGGCTTATAGACTTATCTTGTAGGTTATGGTGGAAGAGGAACTACAAGTTGACTTATTGCTAGCATCGCATAGAAAGTTACCACAAATACCGCAATTACCATGATAACTCCCACAACTACTATTGAATAGCGCATCCGAATTAATCCGCCAATTAGACCTAGAAACATAATGAGTAGAAGTGCAATGAAGGTAATTACAGCGTCCCATGTGGGTAGAAGAGAGGTAACTGGTTCTACCACAATGAATGGATATAACCCATAACCGGACGCAATTAGTAAGTAGCCTAGTGCACCGCCAAATACAACGAAAAGAATGGTAGCAAGCTGATCTATAGGTTCTTGGGATTCTTCTTCGTCGTCGGTTGTAGAATCTTCTGTTTCATTATCCATGTTTAGTCTTATTCTCCTGATGGTTTAAAGATGACGAGGCAGATGGGAACATTAGCGGGAGCCCAGTTTTGATACTTTCCCTCGTACTTCAAACCATAATCCCGTTGCCCTTGGTTTCCGAGAATAAGAAAGAGCGTGTTGGAACGAGCC
>JAEOSA010000347.1 GCA_016840595.1 Candidatus Hermodarchaeota archaeon
TAGAAGCAATCGGGATCGCCTATCAGATGCACGGACTTGTTGTTGTCGACAAGAACCAACAGGTGCTGCGGCCCTCCATAATCTGGTGTGATAGTCGGGCGGTAGATATTGGGAAACAGGCTTTTCTGGATATCGGAGAAAAACGTTGTCTCGAACGGCTCCTGAATTCTCCAGGGAATTTCACAGCATCGAAGCTAAAATGGGTGATGCAAAATGAGCCAGAAATCTACGAACGAATCCACAAAGCGATGCTCCCTGGGGATTATATTGCAATGGTGATGACTGGTGAAATTCAAACAACACCATCTGGGCTGTCCGAGGGCATCATATGGGATTTCCAAAAGCAAGAATTGGCCCAATTCCTCCTCGACCATTATGGAATCTCAAAGAATGTCATTCCAACCGTTGTCCTTACTTTCTCGGCCCAGGGTGAACTCACAAAGAAAGTTGCCGAAGAATTGGGCTTGAGACCAGGAACCAAGATCGCCTACAGGGCAGGCGATCAACCGAATAACGCTTTATCTCTCAACGTGTTGAACCCTGGCGATATCGCTGCTACGGCCGGCACTTCTGGGGTGGTATACGGAGTAGGGGACAAAGTAAATCATGATCCAAAATCAAGGGTGAATACATTCGTCCATGTTAACCATGCCCAAGAGCATCCCAGATACGGCGTCTTACTGTGTGTGAATGGAACAGGCATTCTCAACAGCTGGCTAAGACATAATCTCATGGGTTTCGGGGAACATGAAGCATCCTATGAGAAGATGAATGAACTCGCTCTTCAGGCCCCGGTGGGGTCCGAGGGTCTTGTGATTCTTCCCTATGGTAATGGAGCCGAGAGATCCCTGGAAGATAATGATATTGGAGCCACATTTCATGGGTTGGAATTCAATATCCATGACAGAACCCATGTCTTGAGGGCCGCACAAGAGGGAATTGCCTTTGCACTGAATTACGGCGTGGAGATAATGCGCGGGATGGGCATTGATGTCAAAACCATTAGAGCAGGGAATGCGAATATGTTTCTGAGTCATTTGTTTGGAGACGCATTTGCGACGATTGCAAAGGCTCAGGTCGAACTGTTTCATACAGATGGGTCCCAGGGGGCCGCCAGAGGCGCGGGAATCGGGGCTGGGATTTACAGAAACCAGAAGGACGCTTTCGTCGGCTTAGAGATATCTCGGGTTATCGAGCCCGATAAGGAAAGCGCCCCAGGCTATCAAGAGGCTTACGAAAGGTGGTTGGGTGTTCTGAAAGGGGAACTCAACCGCAGCCACAGCACCGTTCCCAAACACCGGAGGCTTTACGATTCGCAGACGAAGCGAAATCGCAAGCCTTGACGGTAATGGTGGATGTAACGAAGTAAGTCTAACCGTCACTAAAGAGGATGAGAGATGGACTTTCCCGATTTCAGGCTTAAGGATCAGGTTACGATTGTCACAGGTGGGAACAAGGGGATTGGCCGAACGATCGCACTTTGCCTTGCTCAGGCTGGTGCACATGTTGTCGTAACCGGTCGA
>JAEOSA010000122.1 GCA_016840595.1 Candidatus Hermodarchaeota archaeon
GAGTATGACAGCGTCCGAGATTTTCGTTATGCTACGAGAGATAAAGGACGTTGTAGTCGGGAGATGGATTCTGAATATTTATCAACTTAACGGTACGCTGCTTTTTAAAATCAGTAGTGATACGCCAAATAAGGTTTGGCTTCTAATTGAACCAGGAAAACGCATGCACCTTACATCACTTACTTATGAACGAGAAGCAAAACTCCGTGCTTTTTGTAAAGCTCTTCGAAAACAGCTTCGTGATCATAAAATTAGTGACCTTGAACAACATGATTTTGATCGTGTCGTCTACTTGCGAGCGGGCCCACCTGAAAAACGATTTACCATTGTGATAGAGTTGTTTGGAGGCGGGAATGCAATTCTCCTCGATCCAAAGGATCGAATCGTGTCAGCAATGACATATCGCCGAATGAGGGACCGTGATATTGTCCGAGGTGCTCCTTTTCAGTTTCCACCCTTAAGAGCAACTGACCCGAGAGAGATCACTCTGAAAGATTTGAATTCAATTCTTGATAGCTCTGAACATGATCTTGTTCGAACGCTAGTCCGCAGTTTGAACATGAGTGGTACTACCGCCGAGGAGGTTCTTTCGAAAGTAGAAATTGATTCAACTATTTTAGCCAAGAAGCTGACTTCGAAGCAAAGAAAAACCTTGTACAAAACACTGATTTCATATTTTGATAGTCTTGCCGAAGGGCAACTTAAACCTCAGATTATAATGGATGAGAATGGTGAACCGATTCAAGTACTTCCTGCAGATAGTGTTCGATATCAGAACGTGAAGGTAAGTAAGTTTTCAACTTTCAATGAGGCTCTAGATACCTTCTATTCAACATCTCGAGAGGAGACTGCTACAGAGGAAATTGACGAGAAGTATCAACGTGAATTGGTAAAACTTCAACGATTACGAGAACAGCAACAAGAACATCTTGAAACAATGCAATCACGCGCTGAGCAAAGTCGAACCGCAGCCAATGCGATTTACCAACACTTGGACATCGTTGAAGAATTGCTGTTCACAATCCAGAATGCTCGGAAACAAAGCGTGTCCTGGAAGGACATTTCTCAACGCCTAGAGGAGGGAAAGAAAAAACAAATCCCGGCAGCCATGATTCTGGAAACTATCAATCCTCAGGCGGGAAGAATTCAAATTGTATTAAATGGGCTATCCATATCGCTTGATGTGCGATTGGGAGCAACAGATAACGCAAACCAAATGTTTCAACGAAGTAAGCAACTTGAGAAAAAAGTCAAGGGAGCAACTATCGCCATCGAGGATACTCTTCAAAAGATAACCCAAATGGAAGAGAAACATGAAGATGCTCTTGTAAAAGCCGAGTCGGATAGACTTATGCGACGCCGAAAGAAGCGTTGGTATGAGAAATTTCGATGGTTTAGAACATCCCAAGATCTAATGGTTCTAGGGGGACGGGATGCGGGGAGTAATCAACAATTAATTCGGAAATACCTCGAAGACCCAGATTTGTTTTTCCACGCTGATTTCGCGGGGGCTCCCGTTGTTGTGGTAAAAACTGAAGGACGAGAAGTTTCAGAAAAAGAGCTGGAAGAGATAGCCATTTTCGCTGTGAGTTATTCACGAGCATGGAAGGCAGGAAGACCTGCGGCGGATGCATATTGGGTAACGAGCGACCAAGTTTCTTTGAGTGCACCCTCCGGCGAATTTCTGCCTAAGGGTTCTGTAATGGTTAGAGGTGAGAGAAACTATTTTCGAAACGTCCCAGTTCGCTTAGCAATTGGTTTATTAATGGAAGATGAATTCCCTTTGGTTTTTGCAGGACCAGAATCAGTAGTTCAGCAAAAAGCCCAAAGCTGGGTATCTATTATTCCTGGTAAAATGAAAGTCTCGGATGCTGCAAAACAACTACGTGCATATTTTGCTAGAAAAGCGTCACCTGAGTTACAGGATTTGGTTAGGTCATTAACTATCGATGAGATTATTGCTGTATTACCACCAGGACCAGTTGATTTGATGCTCGAATGATTTTTACTTAACCAATTAGGGTCAAAGTGGAAGAGCCAAAGGGTTTTGAAGCCTGGATGTAACAGTTGTGTGACGAGGTGAGGTTGGTGCGTGTAGAAAAAATCATGGCAAGCCCAGTAAAGACCATTGATAAAGACCAGGTTGTCTCCGTTGCGCTGGATAGAATGGATAAACTTGGAATCTCAGCGATTCCAGTTACAGAAGGAAAACAGCTGATTGGCTTGATAACCGAAGTCGATATTTTTGATAAATTAGGATCAGCTCGTGCAGGAAAGCTAACACCTGCAAGCATTCATGTTAGTTCAGTAATGGAGTTAAAACCCAAGACCGTTACATTGTCAACCGATATATTCGAAGCTGCAAACTTACTCTACGAGCGGAAAGAACGCGCGTTACCTGTTGTGGACAATGATAAGATTGTAGGAATTGTCACAAATACTCATTTTGTTAAGCAATGCATAGATATTGATAATCTCTCTGTTCGTGATCTCAGATTGGAACAGCCCATTAGTGTAAGCCCCACAGACCGGGTTGTACATGCCCGTCAGTTGATGCTAGCTAGGGATATGCCCGGCCTTCCTGTCTTTGAAGAAAGAAAAGTCATTGGTTTAGTGACGAAGAAACGTTTAGCTTTAGGTTTCGCCGCGTTTCGTCGAGAGATTCCGGCGAAATATCAAAGCACACGGCTACGAGATTTTCTTGTAATGAATATTATGACTAATACTGAATTCACGGTTACACCTGACTCAACGGTTGCTGAAGCCGCAGAGCTACTTCTTCGTCCTCGCCAACACCTCTTACCAGTCATGAAAAAAGAAATCATGGAAAATATTCTGATAAGGCGTAATTTGGTAGATTTGGTCGCGAACCGATTTAAAATAAATAAAAAAGCTGATTGAAATTAGGGTGATTTAGTTATGTCTAGGTTGCTTACACTTGAAGAGGGGGTCATGTTAACAAAATTCGCCCGGCAAACTATTGAAATGTATATTCGAAAAAAACAGCAACTAGATATTCCAACTACTAACTCTAAATCACTGCATGAAAACCGGGGAGTATTTGTAACACTGAAAAAACGCCAGGGAGAGGAGGCAGACAAGTGGGTGCTTCGTGGCTGTATTGGTCGATTACCGCCAGGTCCTATTAGTCGCGCCGAACCTGTTCCACTTCTCGAAGCAACGCGTCAAGCCGCTTTGAGTTCAGCCCTAGATGACCCTAGATTCCCACCTGTTCAAGAAGATGAATTGGAATTAATCCTTGTTGAAGTCAGTGTTTTGACTGTTCCCAAAGAACTTGAGGTTCAGGATCGGAAGAAACTTGCAGACCATATTAATGTTGGAAAAGATGGGATAATTATTGAGGGCCGGGGATGGCATCGAGGACTTCTTCTCCCCCAAGTAGCCCCAGAACAGGACTGGAATGCTGAGCAGTTCCTGCAAGGGTGTTGTCAAAAGGCAGGGCTGTCTCCTGATAGTTACTTAAAATCAGAAGTTAGAATCTACAAATTCCAAGCTCAGATATTTTCAGAAACTAGCGTTAGTGGAGAAATTACTGAGCGAACCTTCTAGTTTCATTTCAAACTTGAATGAAGTGGTGGTGTATTATTGACCTCGTCAAGCACCATCAGTGTGTTCATGCTAGTTATGCCAGGAATTTTGGATAATGATTTATGAAGGAGGTTTGTGAAATCAGCGACGTCACTTGCAATAAGGCGAACAACCAAATCCACAGTTCCAGCTGTTTTTGTGATTGACAAAATTTGTGGTAGTTTGTGTAGTTGCTTTGTGACCGCCTCTGTTTTTCCATGCTCTGTACGAATTAGAAGCAGTGACTGAATCGACCAGCCTATTTTTTCCCAATCTAATTCAGCTCCAAGTTTTGTCACAATTCCACGAGAGACTAAATTATTGATGCGATTTCGGGCAGCGGTCGCGCTTAGCCCAACACTTCGACCCAGCTCAGAAAATGAGATTCGAGAATTTGATTGTAAGACTTGGAGAATTTGTAAATCCACTTCATCCAACATAGGAGTTCGGGCTCCCTCAAACTAGGGCTTAGGCTTTATGACTTAAAAGCATAGTCGCCCAGAAATCAGATGATGTCTGTGTTACGTAAAATTCGGAATATTATTCTCAATCAAATTCGTCCAACTCAAGCCGAAATTAAAGAAGGCGTCCAGATCTTTAACCGTATCAAACGGGCAATCCAGCACATTTCCGAGATGAAGAATTTAGAAGTCTCTTTCATCAACCTTGAAGGGTCATCGGGGCGAAAACAAACTCAGCTACGAAATTGGCGAGAGTTGGACATATTCATAGGATTACCTACATCGATATTACCAAAACCAATTGACAAAGAAAAACCATCAAAACCGAAACTTCGTAAACTCTTCAAACAATTGGTAGAAGAAATCGCGGTTGAAGCGATTAAAGAAGCAGGGTGCTCTTCTTGGCAAGTAAAATATGCTGAACATCCCTATGCTTCAGCTACACTTGATAATTATAAAGTAGACATCATTTTTGGATTTGACCTATCTCCGGACCATATTTTCAAAACCGGGCCAATAACAGCCGTTGATCGTACCCCGCATCACAGTCAATTTGTTGATTCTCAGTTGTCAAAAACACAACGAGATGATGTCAGACTTTTGAAAGCATTCTTTCATTCTGTATATGTATATGGAGATACCAGCCCTGTTGGTCGCAGTGGATTCACAGGCTTTAGCACAGAAATGATAGTTTATCACAATCAGTGCCTCGATTCCGTTTTTGAATTTCTTTCTCAGGCCCCACCCAAACCACTTGATTATTTTTCCCGCCCCTCAAATGAACTCCTACAAAAATTTCAAAGAGAAGAACTGATTATTACCGATCCCACTGATCCTAATCGAAATATCGCATCAAGTATCTCCGAACGTGCTTACCGTTACGCGCAACATAACGCATGTCAGTTATTACGAGAACCTTCACACGCGTTTTTTAGAATGGCGCCAATTCCGGTTTTAACTTCAGACGAACTCAAAATAATGAGTAATAATTATTTTGTCATCGAGTTTCAGGATGAGACAGGGTGGCATTATACCAAGACTCGTGATAAACTCTATCGATATTTTACTAAGCTACAAAAATTCTTGAGCCGTGAAGCCACAGGAGAACCCCGATTTGGGTCTGTTGTGTTTGAGGAAGTATTTGACGCACCCGTATTTGTTATAGCACTTATGGTAGAAAAAAATGAGATTAGCAAATCCTACACACGAATAGGTCCTCCATCTGATTTTCCTGATGAGGTTGATAAATTTACCAAAAAGCACCCTAACGCTTACTTGCAAAATGGTCGATACCATGTTGAAATCCAACGGAGATTTAAAAAAACGGATAATGCTATCCAACACTTTCTAGCGAATAACACACTTTCACCAAAACTAACACCAATTAGTGTTTCAAACCAAGGAATTACATTAATTGGAAAACAAGCACTGTGGATTCTAAAGAAAGCGGTTCAGCCCTTCATTCCGTGAATAAAACGGAGTCAAAAAAATTTGGTCATGATTCATAGACACGAATATTGGTTCCAGTCTTCTTTTGTAAAGGCGCCTCAAAGAAAGCAACTATTTCGTCTCCACTTCCTTCAGCCAGTTTTTCATTATCTACGGCTACTAACCGTATTGCCCCGTATGCATATTCAAATAAACCAGTCACTTGTTTCACTTGATTATCGGAATAATCCATCTCAACGACGACAAAACTAGAAGGGAGTTTATTCACACCCTCAGGAGATTTCACCTTAAATTTGACCTTCTGTGTTTGTGAAATATCCTTCAATTGGTTGATGTACATTGGTCGAATCATTAATGCCCCAGTTTTATCGAGAACGTCAGTTAGGACTCGCTCTGAGGCTTTAATCGTAAGTCGCCACTCGCCCACTGGTTTCACCTTTTCTAAAAATTACAAACTGTAAAATAGTGTATTGTAACTCCGTTTAAACCGTTTGGAAATACGGTGAG
>JAEOSA010000123.1 GCA_016840595.1 Candidatus Hermodarchaeota archaeon
GACACGGCGCCGATCTATGGCATCTTTGCGTCATGTCCTCAAACATACTCCTGAGTTCCAACGACCCGATGGACAGCCCAATGTTACTGACGAAGAACTTAATCAGATTGTATTTTCGTCTCTCCAACGATTGAAAGATAAAGGATTTGTAATTATCTATGGAGAACACCAATTCGCAACACAAATCGCGCTTACTGAGAAAGGAGCTGAATTCATTCAGACTGAACTTTCACCTGAATCATTGCAATTCTTAGAAGATTCGGGTCATATGACCTAAGAAAATTGGGCTAAGATGGCCTCTTGATAGAAAAGTACTGAACGAAAACACATTTCCAGCGAATTAAAGAAATGTTAGCTTGGTCGTTCAAGCGAGTGCCATAGAAACTAACTAGACTCGCCTAAAGTATATTTAGGACTACTTATCTTAAATGAGAGAGTTATTTCCTATGGAGCTTAATACAATTGGTGTCGAAGACTGGAGTGAATGGTGCAGCAAGGTCGGACGTTAAAGCACCTATCATTCATCTAAAAGATGCGTATCGCCTTTTCCAGTCTAAGCAAGTTCGCCAGGATTTGATGCTTCCATCACTGCGAATACTTGCAAGCCTTTTGGGAACCCAAGACCTTGGAAGAGAACCTGAGGCCTTGTTTGCAGCAGCACTTTACATTGCTTTTCGACACCCCAACACTTACCCGAATCTAGTACCGCGAAGCTATTTTTCATCTGACAGTTCACGCGGTACAAAACGACAACCAGCGGATCCGGTATTTCAAGATCCTTTTGCCGCTAAAGATTCGAGCATCGATTGGTATACTAAACGCATTGTCGAGAAGCTTGGGATAATCATTCTATATGATGAAAGAGGGCTTCCCTATTTTCTTGAAAAAATGGGACCAATATATCGATTAATTGATGCATTGGCAGAAGAAACGGCGATTGATGCAGTGTTAACTTCACACATTGCTAATCGTCGTGAGCTTCTCGAACCTGTAGTAAGCGGATTGATGAATCGTATTTTTTCAGTGTTACAATTGCTTCCAAAGGTCTTTTACAACTCGCTATACGAACATTTAGCACCTCATGTAGAAGCATTGATTGAAAATTCGAAGTGGGCAATTGGTGTTTAGCCACCGTTTTCCATATGGGTTTTTACTTCTTCCACAACAGTGCGGCCAGCAACAACTTGATCGATTGAATGAACAGAAGCTCCACAGGCTTCGAGTGCGGCTTTAACCTCTTCAAATTGGAGATTGTCACCTTCAACTGTTACCTTAATAGACTCTGTATGAGAGTCGACTTCAACAAGGGCGACGTTGACACCAACAACGCCCTCAACTTTTCCTACCAAGCCTGCAATGTCAACAAGGTTCGGAACGTGTGGCTTGAGTACATCGAGAACGAGTCGTTTGATATCAGAAGGCATTGAATTCTCCTGTTAAGAAGATTGTATCTCTCTTTTCTATCTATTGTTTCAGCATAAGTACGCGCATCCCAAGCGCATTTGATATTGTGCTTCTTAGAAGGAGCAATAGTCTTCTGATTATTCTGTATGGACCCGGAATAGATCAATATCACCCTGCATTTGGGTGAGGAATTCTCGTGTTGACCTTTCGATATCGCGAGATTGTGTAATATATCTCCCAACAACGATGATATCGGCTTTGGCTTTGAGAGCTGCACTAATATTATCCGGTCGGATGCCACCAGCTACTGAAACGAGAAGGCGTTTGCCCTTGAAAGCCGTTTTCACCGCCTTTACAATGTCCCATTTGTGCTCAGCACGACCTTCAGTGTCGATACCACGATGCATAATTACCACATTTGGTGGCATCTTCAGACTCTGAAGTTTTGCTACAGGATCTTCTACATTCATCATATCTACAAATGAGTATATGCCCAATCGATTGGTTTCATAGATGAATTGGTCAATTGTTTCTAGAGATGCTAGCCCAGATACAACTACAGCGTCAGCAGATTCATCAAAGGCCAAGTCAACTTCGACTTTTCCAACATCAAGTGTTTTCAGATCTGCAACCAAGAATTTGTCCTTCGAAACTTCTCTTAAATCACTTAGGACAGCAGTACCGTACCGTTTGATGAGGGGAGTTCCCGCTTCCAGAATTAGATTATCGCTTCGTGGTAATGCGGCTATAATCTTCTTTGTTTTTTCAAGGTCGGGAATATCTAATGCTATTTGAAGATAGGGTGGACGCCATAGCCGTGGTACCCGAAAGCCCATGATTGGATGTGTTGCCCGATCTTTATCGTACATAATTTTGTCCACAGGAGGATAGTTAGAGAGTGCTCGTTGAATCGAAAGCTTTGTCGCTGCATAATTGTAATGATAGATTCGCCGGTAATCTTTCGCATCTGGATGTATAAATACACTACAGATAACGACCCATTCATCCGCTTTCCCTTTAGGGATAATTCCTTCTTCTAGGGCATCAGCAACCGCTTTTGCCACAGCAGCTTGGGCCGGACCAAAGATTTTCTCAGCATCACCCATGTCTTTAACCGTAACTTTTGGTATAATGAGCGTATGAGGTTTCGGTGGAAGATTTGGTCGAATCACCGCCAATAACGGGGAATGACCATGTGAAACGTTTGTCATACCATGTGCAAAGGCTGTTCCAACCGGACCAGACTTATCTCCAATAATCAGGTCAATATGTGCAATTTCAGGAGATTTTCCTACTAGGGCTTCACCAACAAGATACACCATTATTTGTCGTCCCCAGTGCTAATCCAAATCCCATAACCCTACTCTCCGTTATAAGAACGTTTTGTGACAAAACCGAAAATGAAGAGTATGATAAGTTATGAACAGATTTCGATTCTCACCATGTCATTTCCCGTTGAAAAAGCAGATAATGATTAACCCAGTTGGGATCTCCTGTCGCCTGATAGGTATGAAGCCGCCAGCCTTCATGTTGATATTCAGCAATGACCTTGGCGATTCTCTTATGATGGTTAACCTGCACGCAAACATACTCAAAATCAATATCTTTCAAATGAGTTTCACCCATGAAAGGTACAGTAAAAATTCGAATAAAAGGATTCACTGTTGAAACGTGTCAAACCTTGACTTGAACATTATGAAGCTTCATGGGAAAAACGGAAATGGATACTCTTCTTGTTTCAGAGCTTTGGAGGAGCTTTGTTAGTATTGAATTTACCAATCGTATCCTCTTTCAAAGAGCAGATAATGGTTTACCATGGTTGGTGAACCTACAGCTTGGTAAGTGTGAAGCCGCCAACCCTCCTGTAGGTATTGGGTAATTGCTTTAGCAATTTTTTTGTGATGATCAACTTGTATACAAACATATTCAAATTCAACTTTCGACAAGAGCATTTCACCTGATATAATCTTGAATAAACCTTGTAAAAAAATTAGTGCGAAGGGTTAGATTCCCAAGGCTTTTGTGGGTAGTCTAGCTAGGAATTCTTGACCAAAACGTTAATACACTGTTATTTCTAATGCCCTTTTACTCAAGTCTCATAAACTATGGAGGTATCATGCATGACAACTGAACCTGATGGGGTTGGCTACGAAATCCTCCACCGAAGGTTACTTCCTCGATGACTTGGGTTCGACTCCGCTTTTTGAACGCTTTATGCTACACCTAGCGAATGCATTCACGCAACTTGCGTCAACACGATTAACCGAAAAACAACGCTTGTTACTATTTGCTTCAAATCAGATACTACGTTACTATCCAGATCTTTCACCTACTGCACTCGCAGAACGTCTTTCGCGGAAATTAGGTATGCCACTGAGTACAACTAAATTTAACCTCAATGTTCTCAAAGAGGCAGGATTACTTGAAATGAAACCAGCGAGTAAGCGGCGAACCTCCGCGAGTCTTACCTTTGGTGGACATCTTCTCGCTCAACTCTTGTCAGAACCAAAATTGGAGTAACCAATACTCATCAGAAGGATTAGGAGGATTATTTCTTGCAGATAGTCCTCGTGCCCTTTCTTTTCTACATCTTTGAGGCGACTAATTGAGTAAGTTCAATTAGCCGTGTGCTAAAACCAGCTTCATTATCATACCACGATACGACGTGAGCAAAGTTTTTGCTGAGAACTTCGGTGAGTTGACTGTCAAAAATGGATGAATGGTGATTACCGATAATATCGGTTGATACGATGGGGTCTTCATTGTATTGTAATATTCCCTTGAGGTTCGTTTGAGCAGCCTTGTGGAAGGTTTGGTTTATTTCGTCTTTTGTCGTGGTTTTTTCAAGTTCAACGCTGAGATCGATGATTGATCCGTCCGGAACTGGGACGCGATAGGCCATAGCAGCAAGTTTCCCTTCAAGCTGGGGGAACAATCGGATGATGGCTTTTGCTGCTCCTGTTGTCGTGGGGATGATATTGATAGGTGCAGCACGAGCACGTCGGTAGTCTTTGTGGATGGCGTCGAGCATACGTTGATCGAGAGTGTATCCGTGTATGGTAGACATGAACCCGCGTTTGACTCCATAGGTTTCCATTAGCACTTTGATGACGGGAGCAAAACAGTTGGTGGTGCATGAGGCATTCGAGATGATATTATGCTTGTCGGGGTCATATGTGTGATCATTGACGCCGAGGACAAACATAGCATCTTCTCCTTTTCCAGGGGCGGAAATTATCACCTTCTGTGCACCCGCCTTTTGGTGTAATACCGCTTTGTCGCGTTCACGGAAAACACCGGTAGCTTCAATGGCGATAGCTACGTCCAGTTTTTTCCATGGGAGATTCGCGGGGTCTCGTTCCTGGAACAGTTTGATTGGGTGGTTGTCGATTATGATTTCATTGTTGGTAGCTTCAATGGTTCCAGGATATTGCCCATAAATTGAGTCATATTTCAGTAGGTGTGCAACGATATTGGTATCGCCTAAGTCGTTTGCTGCAACGATTTCTAGATTTTTGGCTTTCATCACGCCACGTAGAAAATTTCGTCCGATTCGCCCAAGTCCGTTGATGGCAACTTTTACAGCCATAAAGTATTCCTCCACGGGGCTTGACGATTCAATACTTTTTAGCTATAAGTGTTTCCGCCCGTTTCTTCAGAATTTGCTGGAACGTGAAAAAAACAGGAACCTGACCCGTCTCGATTCTCCTAATTTTCGAGCTGTTCTGTGATGCTTTCTGGAAGCGATTCACGGGCGAGAAGGTAGATGATTGAGATAAGAAACAAGTCGAAGTCAGCTAAATCTTCGATGTTTGCCCAAGGTGTAGAATCTTGTGTAACACAGAGTATGAGGGGCGCTTTTCCCTCTTGCAGGGCTTGAACATTTCCCATTTTGAGATCAACTTCGAAGGTTGCCTCTTCACGTTCGATTAAAAGTCGATTTCCACGAATTTTGAAGCCCTCTGATTTTAGAATGTGTTTTAATCGTTCGAGGTTGCGCCGCTGGGTGGGTTTTGGTTTCCCTGTCACTTGGAGGTCACGTTTTCGTCGAAGCTCGAGCATCCACTGCTCGTCTTGTTTGTCATCAGGGTGTTCCGAGTCCGATGTCCGTTTATTTGAACGTGGAGACGGATTGATGAGATACACACCCCGAGAGTGAATTTTTGATAGTATCATAAAAGGGGACAAATGCGATGATGAACGCAGGGACTGAGTTACATGAAGCCTCCAATGTTAGCTGACGCTTTGGCGATTTCAACATAAGCGCCCTGCACATCGCCTTGAGGAGAAACGTAGGCGATTACATATCCTTTGTCTCGCGCAGCAGAGATAACAATTGAACCTTGACCACGAACATTAGTTGCGACCAGATGATGATCAGTTGCTTGAATTGTGCTGTATTTAACTCCTTGAATTGTGATGCTGGGTGGTTTGCTTTGAATTGCTGAAAGAATTTCAGTCCCAGCGATAGTCCAATTGGGAGTTGTAAACATTACAGTTCCATCATTTCGGATGACGGAAACAGCCATAATGGTGCTATCAACCTGTTGCATATAGTTGACCCAGGCTTGAATATTATCTGACATTTT
>JAEOSA010000124.1 GCA_016840595.1 Candidatus Hermodarchaeota archaeon
CGTTCGTTATGCCCATGGGTTATTGTTTTTCCAACGCATTCGGCGGGTTCGAACATGCCAAGTTCCCAATTGTAGCTGGCTACGAACTCGCCAGGCTTAATGTCACTGATTGGCTTCCAACTATTGCTTGCCATTCGTATTGGAGTTTCTGGAGGAAGGCAGTGGTCGAGGTGTGCGTGGGTGATTATTACGGCATCGAGTTTTGAAATGTCGAATTCAGGAAGGTCGAAGCGGGGGAAAGCTTGTTCGGTGGCACCAACGTTAACACCACAATCAAGCATGATATTGGATTCAGGGGTTTGCACGAGCATACTCATCCGTCCCACTTCGCGGAAGCCACCGAGTGGCGTTACTCGAATGTAGCCGTTGCGAAGGAGGGGTGGGCGGTGAATGCGGCGTCCAATGGTTCGGAGGATAGATTTACGGTCTTCACTAGAGTTTTGAATAGCGTTCCGGATTTTGAGAATGGTTTCGGAGCGGAGGGGGGGAGTTCGGATGACGGAAGGTCGCCAGAGGGTTTTGAGCCGGATTTCTTCCATCGTGTTGCCGGTTCGCCCAATGACGAGTCCCGGTTTTTTGGCTTCGATGATAACTTCGCCGATAGTTTCGTTGAATGTGATACCGGTGATTTCGGCTTCTTCGGGGACAATTTTTCGGATCTCTTCTTCTGTTATATCATGTGGGCGTCGTACCTCGGGATCTGAGCGGATGACAATTCGTTTGCGGAATTGTTTGGCTAGTTCTTTGATAGCGGTCTGTTCACCGATTTCACGGGGCTTTCGTACATAAATAGCAATTTCTGGACCTTCAAATTCGATTAGGGTCACTTCGGCAGCTTTGGGCAGTTTTTTCCGAAGTTTTTGACGAAAGTCCTCCAATGGGTCTTCGAGTGCCATGGTTTTTTCCTCGTGGGCTTTAATGGAGTAAGGCATAGGGGGTTAGAAGTAATGTTTGCGGCTCAATTGAAGCCGTAGGAACTAATGGAATGTTCAAGGTACTTCCCTACAGATGTCCCGGCACTACGCCTTGACAATAATTATTGAAAGGGTTGAATTAAGGGAAAATGACAAATCGGTGCGAGAAGTAGGCGCATATCCGATTCGCCGATTTGAGGAGTCGGGGCGCGGTATTTAAACCTTTTCAACGGTCCTATGGAGATAAAACGGAAAAGGAAAAACTTCTTGTTCTCTTGTTCCAGCTGGACACACGTATAGCAGTTTGTTTTGTTGAGTGGATTCTGTGACAGTGATTACACTAGTTGGGAAGCGACAGGCACGGGCGGGGAATGAGTTTGTCTATATGGGGCGAACCACGAAGTGCATTGAGTGCCCCTTGCGTAAAGTCTGTTGTGATAAGCTTGAGCCTGACCGTGTGTATACTGTGATTAGTGTGCGGGATCGTGAACATGATTGTCCCATCCATGAGGATGGCGTTCAACTCGTTGAAGTGGAAGAGGCGGGGGCGCAGGTTACTTTGCCGACTCATCAATTGTTTGAAGGGGCTGTGTTCACGGTGCATGTCCGACCTTGTGATAAATGGGATTGTGAGTACCATCAAGCCTGTAATCCTACAGGAATTAAGGATGGGGATCGGTGTCGGGTTGAAAAGGTGCATCAGCGAGCAGGGTTGGAGTGTTCACGTCGGCGAAAGCTAGGGCTCGCGGATGTGAGTCGAGTTTCCTAAAGTGTTGGTTTAGCTTTCGGGAGCAGGTGGCGAGCTGACTTCCCATTCCTCGGTGAAAAAGACCTTTGTGTATTTGTCCTTCAGGTAAGTCTCGATATCGTGAGTAAGTCCCAGCTTCCATATCTGAAGGGATTGATTGAGGAGAATTCGAGGGTCCGCACTAATGCCAATGGTCACCGTTTTGCCTTTTACCGTAATAGTAATGGACTCAGCTTCAATACCAGTAAATCGACGGAAAACGAAGGCTTCCAGTTTCTCTTTCGATTTACTGAGCTTTTTGATTACCGATATTTTGTAATCCACGGTGTGGCCAGCGAGAACTGGGTTGAAGTCGACGGTGACGCGGCCTCCTCCGACATGGCGCACGGTGCCATTTTGATTGCCGATGCGAACGCGCATTCCGCGGGCGAGTTTTTGATCACTTTTGATGCGTGCTCGGGGTATAATGCGAACTTGGCTGGCATCGCGAACACCAAAGGCTTTCTCGGGTTCTAATACAATTTCTTTGGTTTCTCCCACTTTCATGCCGATGAGCGCTTCATCGACACCGGGTACGATCCAGCCTTGTCCGACGATTACGAGCTGTGGTTGATAGATGTCTTGTTCGTCGAACACATTCTCGGCTTTGGCAACACCTTCTTTAGTAGTGTAAAAAAGGCGGTGATCGTCATGTGTATATCCATCGAAATCAACCAAGATGAAATCACCTTCTTTGAGCATAGCGGCGGTTGTAGGTTTCTTCTTGGGCTTCGCCTTGGGCTTCGCCTTGGGCTTACTTGTGGTTTTTTTAGCTTTGGTTGATTTCTTGGTGGTTCGGGGCTTGGACACGATTGTTCACCCATTCGGTTTCTACAGGAGTACTGGCTTGTCCAAGCTTTTATAATAATTCCGAATGATAGCGTAACCGGTTACCTGTAAATCCCAGCAGTGACAAGTGCGTTGAATCTTGTGGTGGAAGCATTCGTGAAGGTTCTGATGGTTGTTGAATCACATGCTAAGCAGGCAGGGGGTGGCTCCATGTATTGGGCTCAGCTTAGCAAGGAGCTGATTCAACGTGGTCATAATGTGGTAATTCTTAGTGGCACCCCTAAGGATGGAGAATTTGCTTCACCAAATACGGTGGGACTTCTACCTGTACAATCGAATCTTCGAAGCCGTTCGTTATCCACATTACTCAGTCGGTACGTTTTCCGACGCCGTTTTGTTCCTATTGTTCGAGCTTTTGCTCGAGATTGGCATCCTGATGTTATTCATACGGTGCCACCGATAGCCTCTGAGGCAGCTTTACGTGCAGGTCTTGAATTAGGTGTGCCTGTCATTGCGTCAGTATTATCGCATGTTGAAGAACAATGGGCATCTTTAGAGCCAGGACCTGTTCGTTCTCGACTTTTCCGGTACTTGGAATCACGAGGGCATCGACGTCCTTTTTCGCGAATTATTTGCCTGACGCGCCGATCGGAGGAGATTCTTGTTAGAGAGGGAGTACCTGTAGAGCGCATTGTGTATGTTCCGCATGCCGTTGATGCTACGCGATTTCATTCCGATGTGGAGGCGCGGTTCCGCCATCAACTGAAGCTGTCAGCGGATGCGTTTATTGTTGGGTATGCGGGAGTTTTAACGCGGGATAAAGGGTTTGACCAGTTACTGGAAGCGATGACCCGGTTAAAATCGGTGAAAAACTTGCATCTACTTGTTGCTGGCGGAGCCTTGTCCCAACACAAATATGAAGAGTTTGTAAAAGAAGCAGGACTCAGGCATGTGCATTTTCTTGGACAGTTGGACCATCAGGATATGCCTAGTTTTATGGCGTCGTTGGATTTGTATGTAATTCCGTCTTTTGCTGAAACACTTCCCACTACGCTCCTTGAGGCTCTTGCCACGGGTACACCAGTGTTGGCGACAGGTGTGGGTGGAGTCACCGAATTTCTTCAGAGCCAATGGGGAATTACATTGGAATCACCTGAAGCGGAGTATATTGCTCAAGCATTGGATGAGTGGCAGACTCGCCGTTCGGAACTTAGGCAGATGGGAAAATCGGGTCAGCAGTATGTGAGAGACCATCATAACTGGGAGCGCACTAGTAAGCTTACAGAAGGAGTGTATCAAGCGTGCCTAGAGAACCAGTGAAGCAAGCTCGCGGTGATTCGGACCAGCTTTTTGCTCAAAATATCGTAGCGGAAGCCGTAACCATCTTTGTAGCAATTATCTTTGGTGTGCTATCTTCGATTTTAATCGTCCGTGGATTACCTACCACACCCGTTTACGAATTTTACATTTACATTCTTGTATTTGCGTGGGTGAGTGTGCTCATCCCAGTTGGGATTATGGGTATTGATGTCGCCTTAATGAAGCATGTGCCTGAGGTGGTGAACCGCCGATCTTCGTCCTTTTATCAGTTGATAGGTTGGTCGATGGTTGCGCCATTGTTAGCGAGTTTCGGAATTGTGGTGCTTGTTAATTTGGTTCTTGCTTGGTTTCCATCAGGTGTGTTAATTCCGGTGGGTGTGTTACCGTTTCTGCAATTGGCGTTGTTGACAGTTCCTTTAACGGCAGTAAGTACGGTTCTACAGGGTATCTTTCGGGGTTTGCAGCGGATGCGGTACGTTACGTATGCGATGACCTTGTATCATGGGTTGTACTTCGTCGCGTTGACTACGATTTTTGTCTTAGGAATTATGACTCTGCTGGGAGTGATTTTGTTCAACATTGTTGTTTCTGTGGTGACGATTATCTTTGAGGTGATTGTGCTTTTTGTAGTATTAAGGAGACAGCCAGGGAATCTCACGGTTGGGTCCTCGTCTTCGACTCGTCGACCGTTTATTTCGACTGCGTCACAAGCTTTTTTGTTGGCATTGCTTGGGGCAGGGTTTCTGTATATGCCGCTCTTGGTTGCGAATGTGTTCCGTACATCTGACGTGATGTTGGCGGGGTTAGGTTTAGCGATGAGTGTTGCCGTTTACATACAACGAGGGCAAGCGGCGCCGTTTCGGGTGTTAATGCCCCGGACGTCAGGAGATATGGCACAGGAAGGATTGTTAGCTATTAGGGGATACATGGATCGGGCGTGGAAGCTTGGGTTGTTGTTTAGTGCGTTCATTGCTGTTGGTGTGGTCTTTTATGCTGCTCCTGTTCTCGTTGTGTTTTTTGCGGTTGAAGGTTTGGTGGTCACTCCGCTCCTCGTGTTAATGGCGGGAAGTTTTCTAATATATCCTCTTGCAGCTTTGATGATGGATACGCTAATTGGTGTGGGAAGTATTCGGGCGGTCTTGGTGACCTATGCCGCATGGACTGGATCGATTATTCTTTTCCTGTGGTTCCTTTGTCCTGTTGCTCATGAAATCGTAGTTGCATTGATTTGGTTAGCAGGTATTCCGTTTTTGTTGATTTTTCTGTTATTGTTTCAGCGGCGAACAGGTATCCAGGTTACGGGTGGGTTCATCCCTCGAACAATTGGAGTGTTAGCAGTGATTGCGCTACTTTTTCTCATTGTTATAATGTCTGGATGGTTTGCCCTCACGTTGTGGAATCTTGTGGGACTGCTAGCTTGGGCTTTCCAAGTGGTCATGATTCTTACACTCGTTCCCCTTTCCATCTTCTATCTTTGGAGCCTCAGGAAAACCCGTGTGTTAGAGCCGGTAGATGTTACGGCATTGCTTCGCATGAGCGAGGTGCTTCACCCCTTATCGAAACCGGTGTCGTGGCTCATTGAACAGATGGATTGACCGGATATATTGAATCGGAAATTGGTATTACTAGAGGAGGGTAAGATACAGTTCTTCGAGTTTTCGAGTGATAGGTGGGCGAGTGAAGTGTTCGGTGACTCGTTGATGACCTGCTTGACCTAATCGCTGACGGGTTTGCGGGTTTGAGAGGAGTTGTGTGATAGCTTCAGCGAGGTGTGTTTGATCAGAGGGAGGGACAAGGAGCCCAGTTTTTCCATTGTTGACCACGTAAGGGATGCCGCCGACATTGGTGGCGACAACAGGTTTAGCTCGGGCCATCGCTTCTAGTAGGACAATACCGAATGCTTCTGAGCGGGAACGAGATGGTAATACAAAAACATCACAGGCGGTGTAGGCATCCCGTAGTTTTTTTCGAGGGAGTATGCCAAGAAAATGCGCCGAATTACTAATTCCCAGTTGTTGACAGGTTTCTTGCAACTTTGGTAATTGAGGGCCTGAGCCGACGATAGCTAGTTGTGTTGTGGGTATGTGGGAGAGGATTTGTTTGAATGCATGAAGAAGTGTATCCAGTCCTTTGTATGGAACTAAACGACCAACAAATA